>JAAZMP010000200.1 GCA_012798755.1 Bacillota bacterium | reverse complement strand
TTGGGAGGAAAGATTTAGATCATTGTCAGGTGGTATTTGGCAGGTCGCAGTTGTTTTTATTCTTTCACTCGGTGGATTGTTTGCAGGGTGGTTTACTCCAACCGAAGCCGGTGCTGTTGGTGCAGCCGGAGTGTTGGTTATAACAACAGTAACAGGAGAGTTAAAATGGGACGATGTTAAAAAAGCTCTCATTACAACAGCACGTTCTGCTGCCATGATTTTTCTTTTGATAGCCGGAGCAATTATTTTTGGACGCTTTTTAGCGCTGAGCAATCTTCCGGCTAATTTAGCAAGTGCTGTTGGTAGCCTATCTTTGCCATCTTATATAGTTATGACAATAATAATGTTTATGTATTTAGTGCTAGGGTGTTTTATTGATATTCCTGCCTTAGTATTAATGACAATACCTGTTTTTTATCCTGTGGTTGTAAACAATCTGGGGTATGATCCTATTTGGTTTGGAGTAATGATTATTATGGTGCAAGGTATGGGCTCTTTAACTCCGCCGGTGGGAATGGTTGTTTATGTTATTAAAGATATAGCCAGGGATGTTCCTCTCGAAGATATTTTTAAAGGTATACTACCTTTTGTATTATCACTTGTTATATGTTCAATCATTCTGATTGCATTTCCTCAAATCGTAACTTTTGCAATTTAGTTTACTAATAGTTAACGTAATGTTGGGACCATAAGACTAGAAGGCAAGGAGTGATAGGCTATGAAATAACTGAATAGCTGAAATCTTGAATAAATGCCCTTTTCTAATTTCCTTTAGGGCAAACAAAAATAGGGATATGGCATGGGAAAAAATGGTCACGGCTGTCGGTGTTGCAGATTACTGGACAAGTGCTGGGAATGAAAAAAATTTATGAGTATTATAAAAAAATATAACGGTTTAGGAGGAATTCCCATGGCTAAGATATATAGAGTCAATGTAAAGACAAAAACAATTGTCCAAGAAGAATTAAAAGAGAAATACCTTCTTTTAGGAGGCCGGAGTCTGATTTCCAAGGTGTTAGCCGATGAAGTGGATCCAACTTGTGATCCGCTGGGTGCAGGAAACAAGCTTATTTTTTGTACATCATTATTAGCTGGAACCAGCGTATTGGCAGCACATCGTCTTTCTGTCGGAGGGAAAAGCCCTTTAACAGGCGGCATCAAGGAGTCCAATTCAGGCGGTACTGCAGCCGCCTATCTGGCGCGGCATAACATCAAGGCCATAATTTTTGAAGATCTACCTGGATCTGATGGTTGGTTTCTCCTGAAGGTGGGGAAAGATGGGATACCGGAGCTTATTCCTGCAGATGAGTATGTTGGGCTCAATAATTATGCGCTGGTTGAAAAGTTGAAAGAACGCTATGGCAAAGCGATAAGTATTATTTCTATCGGAAAAGCAGGGGAGATGCAGTACCGCAATTCTGCGCTTCACAATCTGGATTTTTCCACGGGATATCCTGTCCGGGCAAATGCCCGTGGTGGCATGGGAGCTGTCATGGGTTCCAAAAAGATCAAGGCTGTTGTCATTGAAAGGAGCCCTAAGGCGCATGAATTCCAGTATGCTGACAAAGAAAGATATGAAGCAGCCAGGAAAAAATTTTTTGACGTGGCTGTAAACAATGAAGGAATGAGCTGGCTACGTGAAGTTGGCACCCCTGCACTTGTTGACGTCACCGGTTCAACAGCAATTATGCCTTTCCGTAATTTCAGTGGGGGGTTCAATGATAATCTGGACTCTATCGGTGCGGAACAGTTTTTGAACAAGATAAAGGCAGGCGGTGGAAAAATTGGAGAGCCATGCCAGGCAGGCTGTGCGATACATTGTTCTTGCCTCTATAATGACGCCTCCGGGGAATACCTCACCGCCGGTTTGGAATATGAAACCATTGCTTTGTGTGGCTCCAACTGTGCCGTGGCAGATCTGGACATAATTGCTCGTATAGATCGACTGTGTGATGATCTTGGCCTTGATACTATTGAAACCGGAACAACCATTGCTGTTTGTATGGAAGCCGGGAAGATTCCCTGGGGGGATGGCGAAGCGGCTATTGGGTTGATTAAAGAAATGGATGCAGGGACTGAATTTGGAAGAATTTTAGGCCAAGGCACTCTAGCAGCTGGAAAAGCATTAAAAGTAAAGAGGATTCCAGTTGTGAAAGGCCAGGCAATATCGGGATATGAACCTAGAAATTTAAAAGGAACCGGCGTAACATTTGCTACATCTCCCATGGGCGCTGATCACACAGCAGGCCTAACTTTGGAGGCTTCCTTGGATCCCTTGGATCCTGCAGGCCAGGCTGATGTTTCATCAATGCTTCAACCTGTCATTGCCGCGGCAGACAGTCTTATGTGCATGTTTGCCTGGTTTTCTGCAGCTTCCCCCGAAACCATTCCGGAATTGATGGCAGGTATATATGGTGGGGAGTGGGATTTCGATAAAGTAATAGATATTGGCCGGCAGTCTGTTTTGAGGGAAAAAGCTTTTAATGTTGCAGCCGGCTTTAAACCAGAAGATGATCGTCTGCCGGAATTTTTTGCTATGGAGAAAGCCCCGGCAACCGGGGCCGTGTTTGACGTTAATCCAACTGAGCTGGATGGAGTACTAAATTATTAAACCATTGATTTAGAATTAAAAGGTGTTAAACATGGGTAATGCTGCTTCACGCATTTTGTGCCTG
>JAAZMP010000199.1 GCA_012798755.1 Bacillota bacterium | reverse complement strand
CCACGCATCAGGGTTTATCTCCAAAATAGCAACATTCCAATCGGGGCCCACTCTTACTTCAATCCCCAAAGGAACTGGGTTCTTCCTTGTGCCAAATTCAGCTTCTTTATTGTGCTTGCTAATTTAACATTGTGGCCCGTTTCTTATGTTTTTATATTCTCTACCGCGATGATAATTTCGCTTCGGAGGTCTTTGATGCGTTGTTCAATGCGCTCTAAATAATCCTCACCCAAAGCTCGCCGCAGGTTTTCCAGTTCGGCTCGAAAACGAGCCAATCCCTCCTGGGAAGCTCCCCCATCCATCTCTTCTATCGTCAGCCGGCGCAAAGTATACTTCGGCAGGGTCTGATACTCTTTTAGATCACGCAGCAGGGTTTGAATAAAAGGCAGATCCTCTTCCAGATCGGCAGCATGGTTTTCCAACGCACTGCGTAGATTGTTTTCGGCTTTAACGATCAACGATTGTTCGCTGGGAGGTGTAGGCACTTGTTCGCGATAAGATTTGATCGCTTCGTAAGCGGGCCAAAATAACGGGCTTAGTGGCTCACGGGGCGTTTCCAACCGGCAATGGATATGTGGTAGTGCTTCCTCAAAAATCAAGGAGTGCACTGTAGGTTTTTTGCCGGTCGCACCAGGTACAGTATCAATCTGGTGAATAAAAAGCTGCAACCCCTTCCGTCGAAAAACCAGTAATTCATTCTGTTTGGCCACCTTCGCTGTTTTTACGCGTGCGGGGAAATCCGCCAATCCACTGCTCAGATCCGGATATTGCTTTTGCATATCGAAAAATTCCCGCCGGACAGCAGTAAGCAGGCTTTCCTTCTCTTCTTCCTCCGGGTTGCGATTGATGCGTTTAAAAAGTTCGGCCGGGGAAGGGGTTTCATCGGGAGCAAAGATTTTCGCATCTTCACCCAGGGTATTGTGGATCAAAAACATCTTCTGCGCCGCGATTTCACGGCTTTTGACCACCTCAGCGCCCTGTTCGGTAGGAAAAAAGTTGTGGATATACAATGTTTCGAAAACTTTACGCCCGATGCGGTTGATGCGCCCCAACCGCTGAATTACCCGCGTGGGGTTCCAGGGAATATCATAGTTGATCACCGTCCCGGCGCGGTTCAGGTTTACCCCCTCGGAGAGCTTGTCTGTCGTCACAAGAATGTCGAAATCATCGCGCTGCCCCTCTGCCGGGTGACCGGCATCAAAATTGGCAAGCAGATCATCGAAGAAACCTTTGCCCAGCGAACCTTCGGCCACCAACACACGTTCTGGAAAAGCAGCTTGCAGAACAGGCACAATGTGCCCCACCGTATCCTGGTATTCGCTAAAGACGACCACCTTACGGCGTGGTTCGCCGGCGTTTGGCGACGCATCCAAAATCTCCCGCACAGCTTCCACAAATCGTTTGCATTTAGGATCATTCGCCGTCAGGGCAAGGGCCTTCACCCGGCCGGCAATGTGTTGAAGCAGCTCCAGATCAAACCGAATATCATCAAGAAATTTTTCAGGCTCGTCAAATTCCTCGACAATGTAGACATGATCGTGGTGTGGGCTTAAATTTTTTTCTTCTGCCAAGCGTGCGGCAAATTGCTGCAACACCTTTTCAATAGTTTCTTCATCCTCTTCCCAAATTCTATCAATTAGATCCCGATCAAGAATGTACTGGCCCGTCTTTTCGATAAACGCCAAAACGATGGAGTGGGTGCGGATAAAATTGTCCACGCTCTTGGCAAAAGCACCAAAAGAGCTTTCAAAACGTTTGACTAACAACCGGCGCATAAATTCGTACAGGTTGCGCTGCTGTAAATATGCAAAATTACCCTTATCATCGAGCTGTGCCAACTCATGGAAACGTTCATAAATAAAGGGTTGATAGATAGCGCCCCTAAATTGCCCGTCTTCACCGAAATATTCATTGATCACCGCATTGTAAAAGGTTGATTGTTCGGAGGTCAGCTCGTAAAACAACTCCTCAGGATCGGCAACTGTGGAAAGCGCAGTTACTTCCTGCGCATATACCGGATCGCGTTTTAGGTCAAGTCGATTGCGCCGGATGATAATGGGTTCGATGACGGCACGGATTTCATCCGCCATCTGCCTGACCCGCCGCTGCGTGCGAATCACATCGATCGGCAGCGGGAGTTCGAAAATTTCAATATAATATCTTTCGGCACGGGCTTGCTTTTCACCGCCGGCATCGTGGTAGCGAAGAATGTACGATAGCTTGCGAAATTTGCTATTGAACCGGGCAAAGCGGGCAGCCAGTCTTTCATCCAGCGTCAAGGTAGATCTGCCCGGGGGAATGAAGAGCTTGAGCAGAGCAAAAATATCTGCCGGAGCGTTGTTGAAAGGGGTTGCCGTAAGCAGAATGACGCCCCGGTTGGCACAGATCTGGCTCAAACGTTCATAGGATTCTGTATCTTCATTGCGAAAGCGGTGTGCCTCATCTATTATCATAGTGGTAATATCATCACCGTATTGCTCAAGGTATTTTTGCACCTTGTCCAAAGCACCCAGGGAATAAACATCCCAATCATGCAGCCCAAAATCGCCCAGATATCTATGCCAGCCGGTAGATTTTGTCTGTGGATCGCCTATTAAGGCCGGAGGGCAGATAACCAGCCCACGGCCGCCTCGTTCACGCGCCAACCAGCTGGCGATGACCGATTTCCCCAACCCCACCACATCAGCCAAAATTACACCGCCGTATTCTTCCAACACAGTGAGCGCCTGCTGCACGGCCTCCTCCTGGTAGCGATACACCCTGTAGCCACGATCTTCCATCAAACTTTTGATTTGCGGTCGAAGCGTTTTTTGTTCCATCAGATCGAGATAGGTTTTGAGCACCAGGGCATAGGCTTCAAAAGGCGTAATCTTCGCCACCTGGGTTTGACGTTGGATTACACGCCTGATCTGTTCCCTGCGCTCATCTTGTTCGCTAAGGGGAATCGCCACGGCCCACAGATCATCAAAATATCTTTCGGCATCTTCCCAGCCATAATCGCCGATCTCCACATTTAATTCGTGTTGCCCCAATAAACCGGCGCGGGTTAAATTGCTGGAACCGGTGATAAAGCGCCCCGGCGCATTGATGAGCAGTTGCTCGTCCTCATCCAGCCGGAACAGGTACAGTTTCGCATGGTTGGGATCAAACGTCTTGCGAATCTGCAAACGGCCGTCTTCAAGAAGATGCAAGAAGAAAGAAACCTGTTCGTAAAATTCCTGCGTATCCAAAGCTTCGTCCTGGAGGGCGGTACGCAGGGAAACAAAAAAACGTCCCACGAGTTCCTGCTGGGTACTACCGGAAGCAGTGGGGTCAGCCACCTCCAACACCCGGCCCAGATGCAGATCTGTATCCATCCCCACCAGGATTTTAATATTCAGATCATCATCACGATCACGGCGCTTTTTCAATGCTTCATAGAGCCCTTGCCAGCCGGAAAAATAGAAGAAACCTACCAAGAATTTTAACTCCTGGCTGTGCTGGATAAGCGTATGAATGCGGCCTTTCAAGCTGCGTTGCCTAGCATTAGTGATAAAATTTTTAGCCATTTCGCCTCACACTTCT
>JAAZMP010000207.1 GCA_012798755.1 Bacillota bacterium | reverse complement strand
TCACCATCACTACCACTAATGATGCCAAAATTTTAAAAGATTTCACATTCGAGTTTGCTAATAATGCGGGCGGTCCGCTTGAAATTGCTTTTGATCCTCAAACAAAGCAAATGACAATTCAGGCGGATTGGGAAAATGAAGAAAATGCGCCTTCTCTAGCCGAAATACAAGCAGCAATAAATGAAACATTTTCACAAAAAGGTTATAACGCGCAAATAAAGCTGGGTGTAAATGGTGCATATAACCCGTCTGATTTGGCGACGGTGACAGAATATATCCAGCTCAACGACGTATTCAACAACAGCGAAGCTACCCTGGAAGGCCGGTACCGGAACCTGATAGCAAATATAGGAGCAAAAACCGACTCTGCCGCAAACATGTTCCAAAACCAGCAAGCCATACTGAGGCAAATATCATCCTTGCGCGAATCCGTCTCTGGGGTCTCCCTGGATGAAGAACTAAGCCGCATGATCCAGTTCCAATACGGCTACCAGGCCTCAGCCCGGGTAATGAGCACCTTAGACGACATCCTGGACACCCTAATCAACCGCATAATATAAAAAAAAATTTCAAACTAGAATTCCCTAATTTCTTGTCTTTAAATGTCTTAATCTTTTAATCTTTTCTCTGCGTTCTTTAAACTCTGCGCTATCTGCGCCTCTGCGGTGAAAAAAACGAACCACAACTAAGCAAGGGAGGAAAACCCGTGCGCGTTACAAACATCATGATCGGCAACAGCCTGATCCGCCATATCAACTCCAACCTGAACAACCTCTCCCGTACCCATGAACAACTCTCTACGGGAAAAACCATACTGCGTCCCAGCGACAACCCTACAGATATTAGCCAGCTCCTGGCCATTAAAGCGCAAAAGGAAATAAACAAACAATACACCAAAAACATTAATGATGGCCTTGCTTACCTCTACACAGCCGATGCCGCTCTGGGTACCCTTGGAGATATTGTTTCCCAGGCAAATGCAATGGGTGTTCAGGGGGCTAACGGCACACTGGCACAAGAAGATATGCAGGCACTGGCAATGCAAATCGACAAAATGATAGACCAGGTGGTAGACATTGCTAATGTTACAGTTGGAGGCAAATACCTGTTTGCCGGAAAAACCAACGACAAGCCCCCATTTATCAGGTTTGAGGGCCAGGATGTTATTGTATATCAAGGTGACTTGGATAGAATTTACCGGGAGATAGCCAATTTATCCGAACATACAGTGGATGCACCCGGGGTTCTTGATAACAGCTCCGGGTCCATGGGAGTGTTCGGCAATGTAAACGGGGCAGAACTTGAAGGGGATAAAGCAGCGAAGGTAAGCGGCGGGCTATTTGATGCCTTATTCGCTCTGCGTGATGCCCTTTACAGCGGCAACCATGAAGCTGTTGACAGTATGCTGGGCGAAATGCAAAGCCAGCTGGATAATGTTTTGCAGCACCGGGTTACAGTTGGCGCCAGAACCCGGCATTTCGAAGCAATAAAAGACCAGATGATAGACCAGGAAATAAGGCTTGAACAGGTAGAAGAAAATCTCCACTCGGCAGACATAGCCCGTCTGACTATTGACCTGAGCCAGCAGCAGCTGGTATACCAGACAGCCCTGGCCTCAGGTGCCACTATTTTGCAGGTAAGCCTGTTAAACTTTCTAAAATAACAGGGAGGTGATATACAATGCAAATTGGAGCTGGAGGACTGCAGCGCATTGCCACCCATGAGGACATAGCCAACAAAAAAGCGCAAGAAGCCCAGCAGCGCAAGCCGGACGGCACGGAAAGCAGTAGCAAGGAACGCACCACAGCCACTTATTTGGGAGAAGAAGCACTTAATAAAGCAG
>JAAZMP010000198.1 GCA_012798755.1 Bacillota bacterium | reverse complement strand
CATAAACTGCCACCCTTAAATTACTAAGATTGGGTACCTGCTCCCTAGTATAGTTTCCATTTTCCACATTCCTGGCCCAAATTTGTGCTAAGGCACTATCATTTGTAAACATTACTCACCGCCTCCCCCCATTAACATGCTTAATTCCAATATCGCCTGTTCAGTCTGCATGTTCTTCATCTGCTCGTCTGCCAGCACAATAGTGGTTTCTAAAAGGGCATCTTCTAGTTGTTTGTGCCTGTTTAATAATTCTAGATTCCTTGCCCGCTCCATCCTCAACTGCTCCCTAATTGTCAACACCTTAAACACCTAATCACTCCTCCCAAAGGCTCGCATAATAAGCATCCATCCGTTTTATCAGGTTGTAACTGTTTCCTTTGGCAGCGTGTGCTTTCCATGATTCATAGCATTGATCTGCCTTTTCCCTAGTCATCCGCCCCTCATCCACCAGTTTTTTGTGCCCCCGCAACTTCCGCTTCCTTTTTTTGACATTCTCCTTGCTCAACAACATTAAAACCTTGCCAGTATCAGTTAGTTTAAATTTAAAGCCCAAGTAGTCAATGCCTTGTTTTAGTGGAAACATCTGCGTTTTCTTTTCATTGAGTTTTAGTCCAAGGCTATTAAGATAACCCTCTATCTCCTCTCGGCAATGTTTTAAATGTGCTTTATCATGGTGTATCAGTGGAAAATCATCCATGTAGCGCGCATATTGCTTAACTCTCAATTTCTCTTTAATGTTGTGGTCTAACTCACTCAAAAACAGTAATTGGGTGAGTTGATTTATTTGACTACCTAAACCAAAACCAACACCAGGGTTGTCTTTATCGGAGTAGCTATCGAATATAGCCTCCAAATGGGCATACACCCATGGATCATCCACATATCTTTTCAAAAAAGACAACGACTTTTTATGGCTAGTACTTCCGAAGTAGTTTTTAATATCACACTTTAAAACATAGCCATCAAGGCCGTATTTGCGGAAGAATCTTTGCATGTGGCACTTTAGTCTATTTCTAGCAAAATCGGTTCCCTTGCCAACCTGACAAGCACAGTTGTCGTAAATAAAACCCTTGGTGATGGCTTCATATAAATAATTATCCACCATGCTTCTTTGAAAAACCCTATCTTTAAAGCGATTACTAACTATTTCTCTTTCTTTGGGTTCATGGATTGTAAACCTATAATAATCATCAATTTTGTATTTACCGCTCTCAAGATCATTTTGCAGTTTTAAGATGCTTGCTAACCCATTATTTACATGCCTAGCAACACTATCTTTCCACATAACACCCTTACGACATTTCATCATTGCCTTGTGTAAATTGTCAAAATCGCATATTACGTCTTTTATGTCTTTGTTATTGTCGACCACCCACCTCCAAAAAACTTATAAAATAAACATTGGGCTAGTGACACTTACTCCACCGAAGTAAGTCACATCAATGTTTTATGTTCGCCTTTTTACAGGACAGGACAATGGTTCCTTGCGTATATGGCGCTGATTTCGGCCTTAACGGCTTACTTTATGCTGGCCAATGTTATGCACAATCGGGGGCCGCTCCGAGCGCATTGTAAGCATTGTTGTTGTTCAAACTCCCATCCGTGTTCACATTACGGACATTATTAGAGTTGGACACGTTGGGCGAACGGAGCCACCAGTTGCGTTTACAACCATTACCCTAAAATTAAATATTTATAGGTATTTTTTATACCGTTGTCTGTCTGATTTTCTCCACATTTTTAATAATTCCCGAACATCTATAACCATCTGCGTCCAATGCTTTATTCTTTTACCATCTATACTGAATTGAGCGTATGCTAACTGCATTAACCCTAACATTCTTGCTGTGTAGGCTAAGGCATTGGTTTGGTATCTTCTTCTTAATTCATAATCGCCTTTTGTTGTTACATAGATAGAATTAGCAGTATTTATGTCACTTACTATTTCCGTTGCGGCATCTACTATTTTGCTTGTTAAACACCATCTATACCTTTTCGGAAAATGCTTCTCATTGGAGCATATGGTTATGGTGTATTTTGCTAACTCTATTGCTTTTGTTTGTACCTCCAACTTTGATTTTGATCGTTTTCCTTCTGGAACCGCCAATGGTGCATCACTCTCCTATGTCTCCATGTACCGCCCCCGTAAGGGGGCGGATTAACCGATTCTAGATGATCACGCAAGCGGGGGCCGCCCCGAGCGCACGGTAAGCATAGTAGCGGTTCAAACTCCCATCCGTGACCACACCACGGACATAATCAGAGTAGGACACGCAGGGCGAACGGAGCCACCAGGTGCGTGCGGAACCATTGAGAAGTTTAATCCTGTCAGCGTTGGATGCCCCCTGATAGTAGGGATATACTTTTTCGCCTGTGGTATCCCCTTCTGAATCTAAGCCCACCTCAACCCGTGATAATGGGAATACTTTGTCCTCGAAAATATCTTGCCCGCCATCATCTGTTACAGTGTTCCGCGCTACTTGCTTTTTTACTTTTCCTAAAACAGCAACCAACTCGGGATCAATTAGCTTCAAAAAACCAGGCCCGTTATATATGTTTGAACTACTAGTAGGGGGTGCGTCATATTGATGCTGTGACTGCCATTGAAAAGTGTCTGCACTACTGTTTAGCCATTGCCTCTTGGCAGAGTGAATATAACGGTTATTGCCTTTATTTTTTCTGTCCTCGTCTAGGTTGTTTGGTTCTGGTGCATCAAATTGAACATTATCTATACAATCTTGTGTTTGGATAGTCATACTATTGATGTAATTGGGGTCGCTTGGCTCATCATGATCTATGCCCACAACCACCCAAACAATGGGTTCCCCATCATATAAACTCATTAACTGATCGCCAATACGAAAATACCTATTAGCTTGTCCTCTGCGCACTATGGCCTGTACATCTTTCCATGTAGAAATAGTTCCAACAAGACCAAGTTTGCCGGATATT
>JAAZMP010000197.1 GCA_012798755.1 Bacillota bacterium | reverse complement strand
GTGTTATTTATTTTCTTCCCAATAGATGAATATTTCATCGCCATCGGCCAGCTTGGCGGTCAAGGATGTGGGTTGTCCGTTTTGGGTTAGGACCAATCTCCCTTGCGGTTTGCTGCGATCGATGTCTATGTGATCAAAAACATCAACAAAAAGGGGATCTTTTTTCCCGTCCAGTGTGATTTGTCGGCCGTTCACTGAAATCTTGATTACAGCCGCATTGCTTTTTTCTATGTCAGGGATTCCTTTTTGGGTTGGGTCTTCACTGTTTTTTCTCATGAGTCCATCTTTTAATTTAATAACGATCTTGTCTCCGACTTGCAGCCGGTAATGCTGGGAACGTTCTTCCTCATTTACCAGGCAGCTTATCTGGTACGGATCCAGTTCGGCCAAAGTTATAAAATCGCCAAGGGTGCCCATGCCTTTAAAATCGACCCGGTCACCTTCTTTTAATATCTTTTGGGGAGCTGCTTTTTCCTTGTTGACTAAAATGTGAGGGTAAAGAGCAAACTTTTGGGTGTTGAAATAAACATAATATTTTTCCGGTGGGAATAGATCTGCGACCTTGATAACGGGTGCCGAGCCTTCTGTTGCAGCTGTAATTTCAATTTTATCGTTATTTTTAATCAGCGTTTCCAGGGATGCTTTTTTACCGTTTACCAATATTTGTGCATGTTCCCCCGGGGTTCCCGGAATTATTTTTTCTTTACCGTCTAAAAATATATGAAGGCTTGGCCCGCGCTGCCCCAGCAATTTCTGGGAGGGGAAAGATGCCGCTATCAAAGCACTGCTGACTTTAAGATTTTCTGTATCCAGCAGGCGTATTACTTTTTCATTTACAGTGATGTAGTTAAAACCAAAATAACCCTTTTGCATGGCCGATACGGCAATGCCCAAGGGGGTGATAGATTCCGGGCCGGCCAGTTTTCTTCCTTTATAGAGCACCTGGTTTACAACTTCCCTTCCCCGGGCAACTACCATATTAAGGGGCAAGTTAAGTTTTTCCGCTAATTTTTCCTGTAGCAGCAGCGTCCGGCTTCCTCCACCTATACAGAAAACTGCCCTTGTAGGGCCGCCGTTATTTTCTATAATGGCATTGGCAATTTCCAAAGCGATTTTGTCTATAACAGGTTCAACCGTTTTTATAATTTCTTTGGCAGTAAGGTTAAACCGGTTTCCCAGGATATCCTTAAAAGTGATTTTATTTTTTTTCCGCATGCTTGCCAGTTTGATTTTTTCCGCCGTATTAAAATCAAGGAGATAGTTTTCGGCGATCTGTTCTGTTATCTCGTCCCCGCCCAAAGGAACCATGGCATAACCGATCACAGCTCCTTTGTGTGTTATGGCGATATCCGAAGTTCCGGCGCCTACATCGACAAGGGCTAAATTAAGGGAGCGGTATTCCAAAGGGATGGTTACATTTAAGGCGGCAATGGGCTCCAGGGTAAGGTTGCTGACACTAAGGCCCAATTCTTCTACTACGGTAAGCAGGCTATCGATAACAATTTGCGGAAGAAATGTAGCCAGAACTTCTACCTCCATTTTTTTACCTTTTTGCCTAAGCAGGCTGCTGATGGGGTAGCCGTCCAGGTAGTAGGCAACCGTGGAAAAACCTACGCAGTAGTAGGAATCCCCGGCATTGGTTTTTTCTCCGTTTTCAATCAAAAGAAGTTCCCTTGCTTTTTCTACTGCTTTCAGTTCCAGGGAGGATACTTCTTCCGCCTGTATCCCCCGGCCGGGTTCGATTTTTTTGGCCAACCGGCTGCGGAAGGTTTTAAGAGCTCTTCCGGCGGCGGCTAGGGCTACGTTTTTGAGGGTAACACCCAGCTCTTTTTCCAGTCGTTTTTTGACTTTTTTTGCAGTCATGGCTACGCCTTCAATGTTGTGAATCTGACCGTCTAACATATCCCTTTGTGGGTGAGCGGCAGTTTCCACGGCCAAAACCTTAAGTTTGTCATTTTCGGGACAACAAACAAGCCCAATTACACTGCGGGTTCCCATGTCCATGGCGAAAATTAGATTTTTAGGATCGATAATAATGCTGTTTTTGGGCAAAACAAACACCTCGCGATTGGAAATAATATTGCAACTTGGGTAGTTACATCTTTTCAATTTTTTTCCGGCATTTTCCTGCAAGGAATGCTATTTTTGTATTTTTTTCTGAAAAATGTTATAAATGCCCATCTGTATAGGGAACTGTTTTTAAACTGGTGATATTTACATAAATTGGTATTGTTGCCTTAATTATTTGTTTGTGGTATAATCTTTAACCAGATTTATAGTGATACTATTAAGCAGCCGTTAACGCTGCCTATCCATCTGTTAAACAAAGGGGGTCGTGCCGGTCTGATGTTAAAAAAAACCTATTATATAACCACTCCTATTTACTACCCCAGCGATAAATTACATGTCGGCCATTCCTATACAACTGTTGCCGCTGATGCAATGGCCAGGTTCAAAAGACTGCTGGGTTATGATGTCTGGTTTCTTACGGGAACGGATGAACACGGGCTTAAAATACAGCGCAGTGCCGAAAATGCCGGAAAAACCCCGCAACTTTTTGTGGATGGGATCGTAGCCGGAATCAAAAATCTTTGGGCTGCTATGGATATATCTTATGACGACTTTATCCGTACCACGGAACCCCGGCACAAACAAGTGGTGCAGGGGATATTCGATAGGCTCTACCGCCAGGGGGATATCTATAAGGGTCGCTACGAAGGCTGGTACTGTACGCCTTGCGAATCTTTTTGGACAGCCCGGCAGGTTGATGGGGGCAACTGTCCGGATTGTGGCAGGCCGGTGGAGCTTGTAGCGGAGGACGGCTATTTTTTCCGCATGTCCAAGTATGCGGACCGCCTTTTGGAACACATTAACAACAACCCTGATTTTATTCAGCCGCCTTCGCGCAAAAACGAAATGATCAATAATTTTCTGCGCCCGGGTCTGGAGGATCTCTGTGTTTCCCGGGCAACATTTGATTGGGGCATTCAGGTGCCCTTTGACGGCAAGTATGTTATCTATGTCTGGCTTGATGCCCTGAGCAACTACATTACGGCTTTGGGCTATACAAAAGACGAAACGCTCTTTCACAAGTATTGGCCCGCAGATGTGCACCTCATGGCTAAAGAAATTGTCCGTTTCCATGCTATTTACTGGCCCATCTTTCTTATGGCCCTGGATCTTCCGTTGCCCAAGCAAATCTTTGGGCATGGCTGGCTGATCATGAAAGAAGGTAAGATGTCCAAATCCAAGGGCAATGTTGTCGATCCCATGGTTCTTTTGGAACGCTACAGTTCTGATAGCCTGCGTTATTATCTTCTAAGGGAAATTTCCTTTGGGCAGGATGGGGTCTTTAGCAATGAATCCATGCTGCAGCGTATCAATACGGATCTGGCCAATGATTTAGGAAACTTGTTGAGCCGCACGATGACCATGATGGAACGCTTTTTTGACGGGATTGTTCCGGCTCCTGCCGATGGCAAAGAAGAAAAAAGCGATCAGGAGCTGCGCCGGCTGGCTTTGGAGATGCCTTCCCGCATAGAAAAACTTATGGACGAACTGCAATTTAACAGTGCCCTGGAGACTCTTTGGGCTTTGGTAAGACGTTCCAACAAGTATATTGATGAAAATGCGCCCTGGTTACTCGCTAAAAAAGAGGAGAAAAGGGAAAGACTGGGCACGGTTCTATATAACTTATGTGAAGCTTTGCGCTTTATCAGCATCCTTCTTCTGCCTTATATGCCACGAACGCCCCGGCGTATCTGGTCGCAGTTAGGCATTGAGACCATGGAAGATTTGCATAAGTGGGACAGCCTGCAGGAATGGGGGCTTATAAAGCCAGGGACAAAAGCGCAGCGCAAGGCGGATCTTTTTCCCAGGCTGGATATTAAAAAAGAGCTGGCTTCTCTTTTGGAAAGAAAAACAGAAAAAGAAAAAACCGGCGAAAAAACGCAAGCCCCTGCCGGCAAACCAAAGCATGTTTCCATAGAAGAATTTGCGCGCCTTGAAGTGCGCGTAGGCGAAATCGTTTCTGCAGAACCGGTGCCCAAAACGGATAAATTGCTTAAGCTCGAGGTAAATTTGGGACAAGAAAAAAGACAAGTAGTTGCCGGCATTGCCCTTCACTATACGCCGCAAGAACTTATCGGCAAAAAAGTTCTTTTCCTGGCTAATTTGAAACCGGCAAAAATACGCGGGCTACTTTCCGAAGGGATGATCCTGGCTGCCACGGATCCCGCCGGGAAGGTTGTTCTTACGGCAGTTGATGGTGATGTGCCCGCCGGGAGCAAGATATCATGAATACAAAACAGAAGTATTCTTACATGGTCGATAGCCATGCGCATCTGGATTTACGTAATTTTAACAGGGACAGAAAAAAGGTCATACAAAGAGCCATGGATCGGGGCTTAAAACTTATTATCAACATAGGTATCGATCTTTTTACTTCCCAAAGATCAATTTCGCTGGCCGAAAAATATCCCCTTATATATACATCAGTAGGCATACATCCCCACAATGCCGCAAAAGTACCACCTGATTATCTACAGAAGCTGGAGGAAATGACGCATCACCCCAAGGTTGTTGCCCTGGGAGAGATGGGTCTTGATTTTTATCGGGATCGCTCCCCGCGTCCCGTTCAACGTGAGGTTTTCAGACAGCAACTGAGATTAGCAAAAAAAGTAAATAAACCGATCATTATCCATGATCGCGATGCCCATAAAGAAATTGTAAAGATTTTAGAGGAGGAGGGATTACCTGATTCGAAAGGTGTTATACATTGCTTTTCCGGAGATCTGGATCTGGCAAAAAAATGCCTGGAGATGGGGTTTTATATCTCCATCGCCGGGCCGGTAACGTATGCCAAAAATCACAAGTTACGTGAGGTTGCCGCAGCCGTGCCTTTAAAAAGGTTGTTGATCGAAACCGATGCCCCGTTTTTGCCACCGGTTCCTTTGCGTGGAAAACGAAACGAACCCGCCTATGTAACCTATGTTGCTGAAAAAGTAGCGGCTTTGAAATATATCAGCACAGAAGATTTGGGCCGCATCTGCCTGGAAAATACGCAAAGACTTTTTTCCATAGAGTAAACGGGAGCGCAAACTTCAGAGTGGAGGAGATTATGATGGACTTCAGCCGATTTCCAAGGCTGAATTTCCCTTTATGTCTCTATCTTGTGGTCTGTATTTTTACTTTGACTACAGTGACATATCTTTATCGACAATTTCATTCCATAGAAATTGTCATCAATGAAAACGGGAAAATTGATGAGGTTAGTTCCAAAGCGGATGATGTGGAAGGTTTTCTAAAGGAGCAGGAAATTGCTTTGGGCCCCTATGATCGGGTTTGCCCGGGCTTGGAGGAGCCCTTGGAAAAGGGAATGGAGATAGAAATTAAACGGGCCTTTCCGGTAATAATAACCACTGAAGCGGGCAGCTTTAAACATTATTCTCATGCCACAGTGGTTTCAGAAGCCTTAAAAGAGCTTGGCATTTCACTTTCTGGTTGCCATATAGAGCCGGAGACGAGCGCTTCTGTTTTTGCTGGAAAGGAAATATTTGTTTTCCGGCAGGTTTTTTCCATAGACACCCACAGGGAAACCATTGCTTATCCGATCGAAAAGAGGATGGACGATACTGTTTATAAAGGACGGACAAAACTCATCCAGGAAGGCAAAGAAGGAATAAAAGAACTCAAATACAGGGTGGTTTATGCCGGAGAAAAGGAACTGTTCAGGGAATGTATTGGCGAAAAAGTTATAGCAGAACCTATTCCCTCCGTTGTAGCCATAGGAATCAAGCCTTTGCCAACGGCACCGGTCATCATGGCCTCACGTGGCGAAAGAGTTGAAGGGATAGCTTCTTGGTATGGGCCCGGGTTCCACGGCAAAAAAACTGCCAGCAACGAAATATTCGATCAGTATGCCAATACCGCTGCGCACAGGAGTTTACCATTCAATTCATACCTCAAAGTCACGTTTATAAAAACAGGTAAAAGTGTTGTGGTGCGCATAAACGATCGCGGTCCAAATGACACCAGCAGGATAATCGATCTTTCAAGAGGGGCAGCGGATAGAATCGGTCTGAGGCCTTATGGTATAGGGCGGGTCAGGGTCGAAGTGGTGGAAGTGAAAAAATAAACTATTTTTCAGTTATGCGCAAGTCTAAGTCCGCCGTTATCTGGAACGGCTGCAATTAAAAAATTTCTGTGCCTGGTAGCTTTCTTTTCAAACCAAAGATTTCGTATTGCAGCGGGATCTTTGCAGAATGGTTATAATTCAAAAAACTATGGCCACAAATTTTTCTGTGTTTAAAAATGCAGAACCATTGTCCTAATGATTTTTAAAAACGGCATTCCATAAGAGAGTGCCGTTTTTTTTAATAAACCCTCCTTAAGCATTCAAAGCCTTGTTCATTTCCCAAATGTCAATTCTACAAATGTTTAACAACTTAATTATTTTAATTACCCTGGCCGGGCTTTTAGTAACGTAATCAATCTACATAGATGTTGGCATTTTAACAAAAGAAGGCCGGGTATAAAAAAGGTGGTTCCTGTCAATACTATGATTTGTGTTTTCCGTAAACACATGGCTACAGAGACAGGAACATACCTTTTTTTGTTTTTAAGGGATGTCAACATGGAGGCTCTTTTACAAAAAGAGTAATAATTGGAGGGAATTATGTTATGGAAGAAAGCGATGCAGGACCTTTATGCAGAAAGAAAAAAGATAAGAACGTAGAAAGCAACCGAAAAGGAAAAACAGTAAAGACAGCCCTGTTTCTTTTGTTTGCTGTTCTGGCGGCAGCTAGTTTTTATCTTTTTTTACAGTGGAAGGCAATCAGTATTGCTGACAGTGAAATAAAAAAACAGTATTTTGCTTTAAGCGAAACAATAGGGGAATTTTGGCGGGAAAAAACAACAAAGAAAAGCGATCTGCCGGTCGGCGAAAGAGCCTTTCCGGTAAAATTAATTGTCGATGGAGAAAAAAGGCAAGTGTGGACACATGCACGCAATGTGGCCGCACTTTTGCAGGAGGCAAACCTATACCCCGGTGTTGAAGATATAGTTATTCCGGCCATGGACAAATTTTTATTTCCACAGCAAACGGTAAAGATAACCCGCGTAATCAAAGAAATACAAAGCGAAAAAGAAATCGTGCCTTTTAACACGATTAGAGTGGCCAGCACCTTACTGGATCAGGGGCAGGTCCGGGTGGCTCGTGAAGGTTCCGCAGGAATCCGGGAAAACATCTATGAATCGGTGAAATGTAATGGAAAAGAAATATCCAAAGAGATCATTTCCAGCCGCATAACGAAAGAACCGATCGAAAAAATACTCGAATACGGGGTCGACATTTCTTTTTCCCGCAGTGGCCGTGCACATGATTTGGAAAAGGTTATAGAGGTAAGTGCCACTGCTTATTGCCCGGGGACGCCTGGTTCCGGATGTCCGATCGATGAGCGCGGGGCCTCACTTTGTACAGGTTTTAATAATGACGGCTACACTTGTACCGGCCTAAAAGCAATCGCCGGAAAGGGAACCCTGGAAAAACCCCATATTGTTGCCGTTGATCCACAAATAATACCTCTGAAGTCTTTGATATTTATTGAAGGCTACGGTTTTGCAAGGGCCGAAGATACAGGATCGGCTATTAAAGGAAGCAGCATCGATCTGCTTTTTGATAAACATCATGATGCCTGCCTTTTCGGACGCAAAACCTTAAAAGTTTATCTGCTAAAAAAGTAGCAGCTACTTCATCATGCCGGCCCATCCTAAGAGTATGTGCGGGGAAATAGCCCTGGAAAAAAATCCAGGGCTACATACTTTTAAAAGAGTTGCAGTTGTATCCTTGGTGAAACAAAGGTACAATAATGGCGATTGCCACAACAAAACACAACCGGCAAAAACGGTTTCAAGGAAGCATCGCCATGCGAAGGGGGCTTAGGCTGTTATGGAAATTGATTATCTGACGAATATTTTAAAAAAATATAAGGATAATAAAATTAAGCTTGAGGATGTTTTAAAAGAACTTCGAAGACTTCCTTACGAAGATCTGGGGTTTGCCAAGGTAGACCACCATCGTGCGTTGAGACAGGGTTTTCCGGAGGTGGTATTTTGCCGGGGCAAGACGGCGGAACAAGTGGTAAAAATTTTCCAGAGCATGTTTAAATATAATCGAAATATTATGGGCACTAAAGCCTCCCGGGACATTTTTGAGGCCGTAAGGGCTTTTTATCCCCAAGCAAAATATCACGAAACAGCAAAGATTATCAGCTTGACTTCTGAAAAGGTGAAGAAATCCCGGCAGAAAATTTTAGTGATTACAGCCGGCAGTTCCGATATTCCCGTGG
Organism: Bacillota bacterium; assembly: GCA_012798755.1. GTDB lineage: Bacteria > Bacillota > Dethiobacteria > DTU022 > UBA8154 > UBA9862. Next base: position 17,536 of record JAAZMP010000197.1, on the reverse strand, counting down.
CCGAAGAGGCTGCCGTGACTGCAGAAATCATGGGGCATTTAATTGAAAGAATCTACGATGTTGGGATTTCTGGAATCCATAGGCTCTTTGCATATTATGAAGAACTGCAATCGGCCGCGGCAATTATTGTAGTAGCCGGGATGGAAGGCGCTCTACCCGGTGTGGTGGGAGGACTGACCTCCATGCCGGTTATTGCAGTGCCGACCAGCGTTGGTTATGGCGCAAATTTCAACGGTCTTTCCGCACTGCTGGCTATGTTAAACAGCTGCGCCAGCGGCATTGGAGTGGTCAATATCGACAACGGTTTTGGTGCTGCTGCCTTTGCGGATGCAATCATCCGCAGTGGGCAAAAAACAGTTCCTTTGCCGGAATAACCCGGCCCAACGACCATGAAAAACATGCCTGTAAACGGCAAATAAAAAAACATTTGTTTGTTAATAACTAATCTTTTAAAATCAGCATATTTTTAATTGACAACCCATTTTTCTTGTGATACAGTACTTTTTGTGGGTCCCAACCTCACAGATTTAAATTTCTAGGAGGTATGCAATTTTATGTTGGGTAGAGTAAAGTGGTTTAACAAGGAAAAAGGTTATGGTTTCATCGAAAGAGAGGATGGGGATGATGTCTTCGTCCACTACTCTGCCATTCAAGAAGAAGGTTTTAAAAGCCTGACTGAAGGGCAAGAAGTAGAGTTTGACATTGTCGAAGGAAGCAGAGGCCCTCAGGCAGCTAATGTTGTCAAGGTGGAGTTGTGAGGTCTGGGATATCTTAGGAAGCAGCAAACTGAGTAATACCTAACCTCAGGTAGCAAAGAGGGACATGTACATGTCCCTCTTTTAGTTAGACGATTTGAGAACTTGTGATGATGCCGTGGTAAACAACTGAAAAAGCATGGTTTTATAGAACACCACCGCTATTGTTGTCCTGAGCGATAGCGAAGGATCTTGGTTTTAATCTGTTTTAAAGATTCTTTATTTCACTTCGTTTATTCAGAATGACAGGGTTCGGGACTTTTTCAGTGGTTACGGATGGTTCTCCTGTTACTTTTAGGTGTCAAGCTACTAAAAAACCGTACCTTCTACAGGAAATATTACAGCGTTAACTACCGTTAACGGAAAGGAGATGTCCTGATGCGGATTAACGTTCGGGGCAAAAACATAGAAATTACCCCTGCGCTGCAGGAGTACGTCGAAAAAAAATTGGGCAAGCTGGAGAAATTACTTACTCCCGGGGTAGAAATCCAGGCTACACTAAGCGTGGTGAAAGATGATCACATTGTGGATGTTATCGTTTCCCTGGGCGGGCTTTTGTTAAAAGGAGAAGAGGCCACCCAGGATATGTATGCCTCCATTGACCTGGTCGTAGATAAACTTGAACGCCAGATGCATAAATATAAAACGAGAATTAACCGCAAATTGCGACAGCAGGGGCTTAAGGAACTGAGCGAGAAATACGCAAGCAAGGCTCCGCATGAGGAAGAAGAACCCCGCGTTGTAAAAATGAAACGCTTCGTTATGAAACCAATGTCTGTAGAAGAAGCCATTTTGCAGTTAAACCTTCTGGGGCATGATTTTTTTGTTTTTACCAATGCCGATACCGATGAAATAAATGTTCTCTACAAACGTAAAGATGGTAATTATGGGCTTATCGAACCTGTGGGATAGAAAAACGCAAGCATAACAACTTTTCCGGGCTGGCCCGGTTACCAAAACTATAAGAAAAACTTGTAAACCGGCGTAAAAGCCGGTTTTCTTTATAGAAGGGAAGTGGGCGATAATGGAGAATGTAGTAAGTGTTGTGCTTTTTGAAGGAGGGGAGCCTTCCGGGGAGATAGAACAGATGATGACCTCTGTACGCCATGCCGTCCTGATGGATAATATCGAAAAAATGAGACAGGTGGCATGGATAGGCCCTATTTACCTATTGACCAATTATCCTCGCCTGGCCGAAGAAGCCGAACCTTTAGGGGTAAAAGTTATTGAAAACCGCCTTTCGGAAAAGCAATTTCATTTCGGTAAAATATTTTCAGAGCTCATTAACAAAGAAAAACTGGAAAAGGTTTTTTATATGGGAGGAGCCAGCATTCCACTGGTTACCGTTAAAGAGATAGAGGAAATCTGTTTGCTTTTATTGAATTCCGAAGCTATAATTTATGCCAACAACGCTCAATCCGCAGACATCATTGCTTTTACTCCCGGAAATCTGATCAATAAAATAGAACCGCCCGAAATCGACAATATACTCGGGTTTGCTTTAAGGGATGGAACAGGCGTCCGGCAGGAGCTTTTTCGCCATACTTCCGGGCTGCTTTTCGATCTGGACACGCCGGCCGATTTGCTTGTATTAGCCGGAAGCCCGTTGACGGGGCCCCGGACGCGCCGGGTGTTGGATAGCTTGGACCTTGATCTGTCCCGTTTGCAAGCAGCCAAGGAGGTATTGCGCGGGGACTATGAGGAAGTTGTGCTCCTGGGAAGGGTTGGAGCGCCGATTATTGCGCATATTAACCAGAACCTGAAAGTCCGCCTGCGTGTCTTTTCCGAAGAACGGGGCATGAAAGCCTTGGGACGCGAAAAGCGGGGGGAAGCGCTATCGCTTATGGGGTTTTTCCTGGAAAAGGTTGGCACCGAAAAATTCGTCGGGTATTTGGAAAAAGTGGCTAAATGCGCCTTTTTGGATACGCGAGTTCTGATGGCACATTTCAAACTGGGTCTTTCGGCCGAAGAACGTTTTCTTTCCGATTTGGGCCGCTGGCAGGAACTTAAAAACCCAATAATAAGGGAATTTATTAAAGCGACAGCAGAATCCTGCATACCAATCGTCTGCGGTGCTCACTCCCTGGTGCTGGGCGGCCTATGGGCCATAGTCGACGAAATCGGCCCCACACACGATCACTGGCAAAAAAAATGCAGGGGATGAGAAGAAGATGACAAGGGAGACGACAAGGGGAAGATGACAACAGATGACAAGGGGACGGTTCTCTGTCACCAACAGATGACAAGGGGAAGATGACAAGGGGACGGTTCTCTGTCATCCAAGGCGATGGTGGTGACAGCTAATGATTTTCTGACATGGTGACAGAGAACCGTCCCCCTGTCATCAGGCGATGGTGGTGACAGCTAATGATTTTCTGACATGGTGACAGAGAACCGTCCCCCTGTCATCGAGAACCGTCCCCCTGTCATCTGTCCCCCTGTCATCCTCCGTCCCCCTCGAACTGTCCCCTGTCATTCAAACCATCCCCTGTTACCCCTTCTCATTTCCCCTGGTAACCGGCCACTTGTCACCAAAAAAAGGAGGTTGCATGGTAAGATGAACTGTTACGAGCTAAATGCTCTTACGGAAAAAGAGTACAGCGAGCTGCTTCGCCGTGCAGAGGTTGATATTACGAAGCATTATCCCCTGGCTGAAGAGGTAATCGACCGTGTCCGCCAAGAAGGCGATAAAGCCCTGCGCGACTATACTCTAAAATTTGACGGTGTATCTTTAAAGGGAAAAAGCCTGCGCATAACAGAAGAAGAAATAAGCGGAGCTTTTAAAGAATTGGACGCTCCTACAAGGGACGCTTTGCAATATGCTGCCGACAATATCGAAAAATATCACCGGGAGCAGCTTCCGCCGGAAATGTGGATGAAGGAGATCGACAATGGTCTTGTGGCCGGGGAAAAGGTAACCCCTATCTCGGATGTTTGCCTTTACGTACCCAGGGGCAAGGGGAGCTTTCCTTCTGTCATGTTGATGTTGGGGATACCGGCTGTTATCGCCGGAGTTCCCCGGATCGTGGTCTGTACCCCGCCTGGCGCCGCAGGAAAATTGGAGACAGCCACCCTGGCAGCGGCACACATTGCCGGCATCACTGAAATATACAGGATCGGAGGTATGCAGGCCATTGCAGCCGTAGCTTTTGGAACGGAATCTATTCCCCGCTGCCGCAAAGTGATCGGCCCGGGAAATGCTTTTGTTAATGCCGCCAAAAGGCTGCTTTACGGGGTGCTGGATGTCGGTCTACCGGCCGGTCCCAGCGAAGCGATCATTTTAGCTGATGAATCTGCCGATCCCCATCTTGTCGCTTTAGACCTGATGATCGAAGCAGAACACGGCCCTGATTCCGCAGCACTGTTGGTCACGCATTCCCGGGAATTGACGGAAAAAGTCAGGCAGGTTTTGCCCGAGTTGCTCCAAAAACTACCCGAAGAAAGACGCCGTTTTGTGGAAACTGTTTTTAATAACTACGGCGGTATCGTTTTGACTGAAAAACTGGATGAATCGATCCGCTTTGTCAATGACTTTGCACCGGAACACCTGGAAATTTTAACTACTGAGCCTTTTTCTGTGTTGCCCCGGATCCAAAACGCCGGGGAAATTTTGCTGGGGACTTCGGCCCCTATTACCTTGGGCAATTTTTTATTGGGAACCAACGCTATATTACCTACGGGTTCTTTTGCTAAAACCTTTTCCGGTGTTTCCGTTCGCGATTTTTTAAAGCGTTCTTCTTTTGGTTATGTTACCCCGGAGGGTTTTGCCAAGGTCAAGGAGGCCGCGGTGCAGATTGCAGAAGCGGAAGGTTTTTGGGCCCATGCCCTTGCTGTCAAGGAAAGGAAACTGCCCGAAGCCTAAAATAGGGTGCAGCAGGGACGGTTGTGTGCCACGAGCACACTTTTGAATAGATTGGAAAGTGTGGTGTATAGGAGATGAGGGAGGGCCCCTCGGAGCCGGCTTGCAGCGGGGATGGAACCCCACGTCTGTCAATGTAATGATCCGAAACGGGCGGGGATGGAACCCCGCCCCTACAAATCACAGGTGTGGGTAGCCGTCATCACCGCATCGGTTTTCAGATAATTGTAGGGGGCGGTTTCCATGCCGCCCCGCAAATGGTGCATTATTTCTATTAAGCGGCATAAAAGATACCTGGAAGGATGTTTATGTGCCAGCAATCATAATATTATTCAGATCCGAAACTGTCAAATTTGGTGTTTTTAGCAGCTGATTGATTACAACTATACTGGGAGGTGTCCGGGAAAGAAAACATTGATTTATTCCCGGGTAAAAAATGCAGGTAATATCTGAAAGAAAAACAGCGGAATCAGAAATTATTGTAAAGTTGGACTTCGGCCCGCGCTATGCCGATCCCAAAGCGGGGTTAAAGACAACGATGCCTTTTTTGAACCACATGTTAGAGCATGTGATCTGGCGCGGGGAATTCAATCTGGAGGTAAGCGTTGAACTTAGCGATTTCCATTTGTTCCATGTTATTTGTGAAGATATCGGTATGACACTGGGGAGAGCTGTCAATGAATATGTCAAATTAAAACGCGAAGAAGGGCTGGCCGGGTATGGTTTTGCCTTGGCCACCATTGATGAGGCTTTGGCGCGGTCGGTCATCAGCTTCGAAAGCAGGGCTTATCTTAATTTTAGCCACCCCGGGGTGGCAATACCTGCCCAAACGGAAAATACAAATTCGGAAGATCTCCAAACTTTCTTTGAAGGCTTTGTGCAGGGCGCTTCCTGTACCTTGCACTTGGACGTGTTAAAAGGCGAAAACGGCCATCATATCTGGGAGGCGGCCTTTCGTTCCTTTGGCGAAGCACTTTTTCGGGCTTTCTCACTTAGAAAATGGCGCCGGGAAATTACTGCCGGGGTTGCTGGCCCTATAGAGGAGCACACGTATTTTAAAGACTAATTGTTTGGTTGCGGTATCCGCGGGGTGCGCAGGATCGTTCACATAACAAATTAAATAGCAGGGGGCAAAGGGACTGTGACGGGTGTAACAAGCAATCATAATAAAAAAATTATTTTCGATATGGATGGTGTTATAACCAGCGAAGAATGCTACTGGGATGCTGCATCTCTTACTGTATGGGAGCTGCTATACAGCAAACGTTATTTGGGGCTGAAACCGGAACCTGCTTTGCCTCCTTTTAGAACAGATGTAAATCCGGCAGAGATTGCTTCTATAAGAGAAGTAATTTTTCAGGAGGGTAAAGTAATATCTTTTATTAAAGAACGGGCTGTTAATTCCAACTGGGATTTAGCTTTTTTAACCTTTGGCTACCAGCTGGTGTTGCTGTTGGAGATACTTGACAAAAAAAACGTAGCAAAAGATGACTGGTTTAAAAGTAAAAAGTGTCTGGAATCCAAACATCTTCCTGAGCTTTCCCTATTGATACTTTCTTTGCCTGGCCGGTGGATGCCTTCTTTCGCCGCTATTTTGGGCGATTGGCCCGGAAAATCCCGGGGGCAAAAGCTTATGCAAAAATTGTCTCTGCGGTTACCTGGCATGTATGGGAGTCTTGCAAAAAACAGCTTCAAGCCTTTGTCCCCCCTATGGAAGACTACCCGGGATATTTTTCAGGAATGGTATCTTGGAGAAAAAAAATTCAAGGAAGCTTATCATAGGGAGCCGGCGGCTCCAGGCAAAAAAGGCCTGATTTTTAACGAAAAGCCGTTGCTGCCCCCGGAAAAAATCAAAGATACGTTGATGCAACTTTTAAACGAGGGCTGGCTGCTGGGGATAGCTACGGGAAGGCCTCTAAATGAACTTTATCCTCTTCTCGAATCCATGCATATTGTGAAGCTGTTTGATTGCAGCTCGATAGTGACTGCTGATGATGTCCAAAAGGCAGAGCAGTTTTTAAAAACCGAAAAGCAGGCAGCAGCTTTTTCCCTCGGAAAACCGCACCCGTTTTCTTTTTTGAAAGCCTACTGGGGGAAAGAAATACCGGAAAAAGAACTATTGTCCCCCCGGGGCATGCGGCCGCAACCGGGCAAATGTCTGGTAGTTGGGGATTCGCCAGCGGATTTGCTGGCAGCAAGGGAGGCGGGCTTCCGTTTTGTCGGTGTATCATCCGGCCATAGGGGGAATGACGGCAGGAATATTTTAGAAGACAGTGGCGCCCAGGTTGTACTGCCGGATATCACCCACATTCCTCGTTATCTTGCCGGAAGGCCGTCCTGAAAAACAGGCGGCTTGTAATTTGATCATGTTTCTAGTAGAATATTCCTGCATGAGTATCTTTCCAAATGTGAAGGATATGCAGTAAACGGGGGAAATTTTATGAGTCTTTTAACAAGAATATTTGGGGATCCCAATGCAAGAGAATTAAAAAAAATACGGCGCCGCGTGGAAGAAGTCAATTCATACGAAGAACGCATAAAAAAACTTAAAGACAGCCAATTTCCTAAACACACGGAACTTTTAAAGGAAAAATTGGCTCAAGGCGAAACTCTCGATGACCTATTGCCCGAGGCTTTTGCCCTGGCGCGTGAGGCAGCCTGGCGGGCGCTGGGCATGAGGCCCTTTGATGTCCAGGTTTTAGGAGGCATAGTATTGCACCAGGGGCGCATTGCCGAGATGAAAACCGGTGAAGGGAAAACACTGGTGGCAACGATGCCCGCATACCTCAATGCCCTAACCGGGAAAGGCGTCCACATTGTAACTGTTAACGATTACCTTGCCCGGCGTGACCGGGATTGGATGGGGCCTGTCTACGAATTGCTGGGATTGAAGGTGGGGGCCGTCGTTCATGGCCTAAACCCTGAACAGCGCAGGGAGGCTTATAACGCTGACATAACTTACGGGACGAACAACGAATTTGGTTTTGACTACCTCAGGGATAATATGGTGATTTACGAAGAACACCTGGTCCAAAGGCCCCACTATTTTGCCATCGTTGACGAAGTAGATAGTATTTTGGTAGATGAAGCCAGAACACCTTTAATTATCTCCGGTGCCGCTGAAAAGGCTACTGAGATGTATGGAAAATTTTCTGCTTTTGTGACCCGGTTGGAAAAGGATCATGATTACGAAGTTGACGAAAAAGCACAAAATGTAGATGTTACGGAAAAAGGTTTTGAAAAGGTGGCCCGGTTTACGGAACGTTCCTTAGGTTTGAAGAATCTGGAGGAATCGGAACAGCGCACGGAAATTGAAAACTATGTCAGACAAGCTCTGAAAGCACATGTACTCATGAAACGTGACCGGGACTATGTCGTCAAAGACGGAGAAGTAGTCATTGTAGATGAATTTACGGGCCGGTTGATGTTTGGCCGCCGCTACAGCGAAGGTTTGCACCAAGCCATTGAAGCAAAGGAAAAGGTAAAAGTGGCCCGGGAAAGCCGTACCTTGGCCTCAATCACATTCCAGAATTATTTTCGCATGTACGAAAAACTTTCCGGCATGACCGGCACCGCCGCTACGGAGGAGGAGGAGTTCCGGAAAATCTATGGCATGGATGTTGTGGTTATACCGACCAATGAACCCATGATCAGAGATGATCATCCCGATTTGGTTTATCGTTCTGAAAGGGCTAAGTTTAATGCTGTGATTGAGGAAATAGTACAGCGGCATCAAGACGGGCAACCAATTTTGGTTGGCACTATTTCTATCGAAAAATCTGAGGAATTAAGCCGGATGCTTTCCCGAAGAGGCATACCCCATCATGTTTTGAATGCCAAATATCATGACAAAGAAGCGGAGATAATTGCCCAGGCCGGCAAAAAAGGAGCGGTAACCATCGCTACCAACATGGCTGGGCGCGGTACGGACATTGTTTTGGGCGGCAATCCCGAACCGGAAATAAAAAAAGTGCTGGACAACAAAGACTTGACAGAGAAGCAAAAAAAGGCTAAAGTTCAAGAAATCCGCGATCTATGGAACTGCCGGCATGATACCGTGGTACAGCTCGGAGGTTTGCACATTATCGGGACGGAAAGACATGAGTCACGGCGCATAGACAACCAGCTCCGGGGTCGTGCCGGGCGACAGGGGGATCCGGGTTCGTCTACGTTTTATGTGTCTTTGGAAGACGATCTTATGCGTCTTTTTGGTTCGGATAACGTCAAAGGGATCATGGAAAGGCTGGGCATGGAAGAGGATATCCCCGTGGATCATCCTCTTATCAGCAAAGCTATAGAAAATGCCCAGAAAAAAGTCGAGGCCCGTAACTTTGAGATCCGTAAGCATATTTTGGAATACGACGATGTCCTTAACCAGCAAAGAGAGGTCATCTACAGGCAGCGCCGGCAGGTCCTGGAAGGTGAAAACCTGCGCGACAATATTATGCAGATGATCTCAGATGTCCTACAGTCGGCTCTTTCCTTGTATACCGATGAAAAACTTCCCGCGGAAGAATGGGATTTACAAGGGTTGCTCAATTTTGCCGAAAAGACATTTGTCCCGGTTGGCCTTTTTAACGTGAAAGAACTTGAACTTCTGTCCTATGAAGAGTTAACGGAACAGCTATTTGAGGCTGCCAGCAACTTTTATGACGAACGGGAAAAAGAGATCGGTTCTGAAGTAATGCGCGAACTGGAACGGGTCGTCCTTTTGCGAACGGTTGACAGCAAATGGATGGAGCATATCGATGCCATGCATGACTTGCGTCAAGGGGTGTATCTGCGGGCTTTCGGCCAGCAGGATCCACTTCTTGAATACAAATATGAAGCCTATGAAATGTTCCAGGAAATGGTGGGCTCCATACAGGAAAACGTAGTCCGGCTCCTGTTCCGCCTCAAAGTCGATCAGGCTCCGGAACGAAAACGTACAGCCACGCCTGCGGTAACGATAACGTCGGAAGGCAGGGGGGCCTTGGAGGAAGCCAGGAAAAAAACCGCTTCGCCTCCTAAGCGTACTCCTGTCACCGTCAAAAAGGTAGGCCGGAATGAACCCTGTCCCTGTGGAAGCGGCAAAAAGTATAAAAGATGTTGTGGAGCCTGAGGGCCAGGCACCGGCATAAAGCGTCCATTCGATTTTCCAGGTTCTTGTTCTGCATAGTTTGGTGAAAGGGGGTTTGCTGATGTACCAGAAACTGAAGGAACAGTGGTCAAAGCAAAAAAACAGGCTAGATGATTGGGGGAAGTCGCTTTGACCTGGATGAAAAAATAAAGAAAGCCAAACTGCTGGAGAAAAAGGCGGCTGATCCCAACTTTTGGAATGATTCTGAAGCTGCTGCCATGACAATGCAGGAGCTAAGGCAGCTTAAGGATAAACTTGCAGTTAATGAACGGCTAAAAAAAACAATGGAAGACTGGAGCATTTTGCTGCAAATGTATAAAGAGTTGGAGGACGAAGAAGGATCTTCGGAACTGTTGGAGGAGGCGGAAAAACTTAGACTTAAGGCCACATCCTTATTGGATAAGGAAGAATTGTTTCTCCTTTTTAAGGGACGTTATGACGAAAAAAATGTGATCATGTCTATTCATCCCGGAGCCGGCGGGTTGGAGGCCCAAGATTGGGCCGGGATGCTTTTGCGCATGTATACCCGTTGGATAGAAAAAAAAGGCTACAGCACCGAAATCCTTGACCTTTTGCCGGGCGAAGAGGCAGGTTTAAAAAGTGTCACCCTGCTCGTGAAAGGTGAAAGGGCCTATGGCCACCTGCAGGCGGAAAATGGGATCCATCGTCTCGTGCGTATATCACCGTTTGATGCCGGAGGCCGAAGGCATACCTCCTTTGTTTCAGTAGAAATCCTGCCCGAAGTGGAGGAAGGGGTTGATTTGGAGGTAAACCCGGATGATTTAAGGATCGATACTTTTCGTTCCCGCGGAGCCGGAGGCCAGCATGTAAACACCACTGATTCGGCGGTAAGGATAACACATCTTCCCTCAGGGGTGGTTGCACAATGCCAAAACGAACGTTCACAACATAGTAATAAAGATAGAGCCATGCGCATACTTCTGGCCAAACTTGCCGATTTGGAACAGCGCCGCCAAAAGGAGCAACTCCAAGCTTTAAGGGGGGAGCAGAAGGAAATTGCCTGGGGAAATCAAATCCGTTCCTATGTCTTTCATCCTTATTCGCTGGTGAAGGATCATCGTACAGGTGTAGAAACAGGGGATATCCAGTCCGTTATGGATGGAGAAATTGATCGCTTTTTGGAGGCTTATTTACATTACAATGCATGCCCGCAACCGTAAGGCCACATGGAAAAAATATCTTTGGGAATTAAGTGGTATTGTACTTGGGACAGCCCTGATGGCAGCGGCTTATAATACCTTTCTGATTCCCAGCAAACTTGCCGCCGGCGGTTTTAGTGGCCTTGGCGTGATACTGTTTCACCTGTACCGATTCCCCGTTGGTGTGACGGTTTTATTGGCCAATATTCCCCTGTTTATTTTGGCTTGGAAATTTCTAGGGTGGAGGTTTGTAGCCAACAGTTTGGCCGGCACACTGCTTCTACCTGTTATGCTGGAGCTTTTTACCTTTATCCCTCCTATGACAACGGACTTGCTTTTAGCTTCCGTTTTTGGCGGGATTGGGGTGGGTTTAGGGTTGGGGGTTGTTTTCCGTTTCCAGGGCTCAACAGGGGGAACAGCGTTGGTGGCGCAACTTTTTCACCATTTCTTGGGAGTAACCAGCGGCCACGGTCTTATTGGGGCTGATCTAGCTATAATTATCGCCGCCGGATTTATTTTTGGTCCCGAGGTTGCTCTTTTTGCCCTGATCTCTATTTTTGTAAGCAGTAAGGTCATAGATTTTGTCCAGGAGGGTTTTTCTTTATCCAAAGCGGCATTTATAATTTCCGAATATAAGTTTAAAAGGGATGAGATCACTCGGAAAATTTTGGATGATTTAGGGCGCGGCGCTACTTTGGTGGATGGCCATGGTGCCTATTCCGGAGATAAAAAAGGCATAATTTTTTGTGTCGTCCCCCAATCTCAGGTTTCCCGCCTTAAAAGCATCGTCCGGGAAGTCGATCCCGATGCTTTTGTTATAGTGAGCAATGTAGGAGAGGTTTTGGGTGAAGGTTTTGGTCCCATCTAAAATACAGTGAAGGGGGACGAAAATTGCCGGTAATTTCAGCTACTGCCATAGAAGAATTGAAACTGAAAGCTAAAAAACTGCGCAAAGACGTTATCTCCATGATTTACCGGGCCGCTTCCGGCCATCCGGGCGGTGCACTTTCCGCTCTGGATATACTCATAGTTTTGTACTACACAGTTATGAATATTGATCCAAAAAATTACCTGGACATAGAAAGAGACAGGTTGGTTTTAAGCAAAGGGCACGCTTGTCCCGCGCTTTATGCCGTGCTGGCAGATCGGGGGTTTTTCCCCTCCGATTGGTTGGATTTCTTGCGTAAAATTGATTCCCCTTTGCAAGGTCATCCTGACATGCGTAGGATTCCGGGAATAGAGATGTCCACCGGCTCGCTGGGCCAGGGCCTTTCCGCGGCTAACGGTATGGCTCTTGCTGCCCGGCTTGATGGCTCCCGTCGCCGGGTTTATGTTATTTTAGGCGATGGGGAAATCCAGGAAGGGCAAGTGTGGGAAGCCGCCATGACTGCCGCCCATTACAGGCTGGATAATCTAACTGCCTTTCTTGATTACAATGGCTTGCAAATTGACGGTTGGATCAGGGATGTAAAGTCCCTGGAACCGCTGGCGGAGAAGTGGAGAGCTTTCGGGTGGCATGTGTTAGAGGTAGACGGCCACGATTACACATCTCTGCTGGAAATAATAGACAGGGCCCATTTTCATAAAGGCGCTCCGACGATGATTATTGCACACACCGTGAAGGGTAAAGGCATATCATTTATGGAAAACCAAGCGGATTGGCACGGCCGGGCGCCGAACAAAGAAGAATATGTACAGGCTCTTGCCGAACTGGAAAAATAAAACGGGGGGGATTGATTATGACTGAAATGATGGCTACCAGGGATGCTTATGGCCAGGCCTTGGTAGAACTGGGCCGGCAGATGGATAAAATTGTTGTCCTGGATGCAGATCTTTCCAAATCGACTAAAACAGCATTGTTTGCCGAAAAATTTCCCCTTCGTTTCTTCAATATAGGCATTTCCGAAGCTGATATGATGGGTACGGCGGCAGGGCTGGCCGCCTCCGGTTATATACCTTTTACCAGCACTTTCGGTGTATTTGCCACAGGCCGGGTTTATGACCAGATCCGCAATACGATTGCCTATACCAAATTAAATGTAAAAATAGTGGCCAGCCATACTGGTATTACCGTTGGGGAAGATGGTGCCTCTCACCAGGCATTGGAAGATATAGCCTTGATGCGTGTGCTGCCGAACATGATGGTCGTAGTGCCTGCCGACGGTAGGCAAACTTACCAGGCTGTAAAGGCCGTCGCGCGGTATGAAGGCCCTATTTATCTCCGCTTGGGACGGCCAAAAGTCCCCCAGGTCATTCCTGCAGGGTTATTTTTCGAATTGGGGAAAGCGCAGCTTTTAAAAGAAGGAAAAGATTTAGCTTATTTGGCAGCAGGGATAACGGTGAAACCATCTTTGGAGGCGGCGCGAATTTTAGAAAGCCAGGGAATTGACGCTGCCGTGGTAAATGTGCATACCATAAAACCTTTGGACGAGGAACTTCTGTTGCAGGTTGCGAAAAAAACAGGGGCACTGGTTACCGTAGAGGAACACAGTGTTATCGGGGGCCTCGGGGGCGCTGTTACCGAGCTAATTTCAGAGCATCACCCCGTCCCTATCATCAGGATCGGCATAAATGATACCTTTGGAGAATCCGGGACACCGGAAGCCTTGTTAAAAAAATATGGTCTTACTTCAGAAAATCTGGTAAACGCCGGTCAAGCAGTGGTGCAGAAAAAGAGGCAGCTTAGCTGCTAATCCTTATTAAGTTTAAAATACTTTGCCTCAGGGTGAGCTGAAAAATTTTTGGGGCAAGGTTATAGGGACAAGATTTTCTATCCCTTTCAGTGGCAAAAAGCGCCATACTTTTTGCCACTGTTGTCACCTTGAATGTCAGTGAAAAATCTTAAGAATTTACACCGTGTTTTAAACGGCCAAAATAACCTCAATGCCCCGGCTTTTAAAAAACCCGGTGCTTTTTCTGTTTCTTCAAGGCAATACCTAAAGAATAATAACGCACCTATAGACAAGGCCCTCTCTTTTTCCTATTATTGCTTTGTTAGCAAAATAGGCTAAAGGAAACGGGCTTTTCTTTATGATACGAAATTGTTGTTATTTTCCAGCCAACTATTTTAAAAACCCACAAGCAGCTATAAATTAAAAAAACTTCTTTCCCCTATTTCATCCTCAAACCCATTATAAATTTCAAGTTTTGTTCCACGTTTTCTACTACAACCAGACTTTTTTTGTGTTTTGTGACAATTAATGCGCACCCGGGCATTTTTATTTGATCTTATTGCATTCAAGGCAGGGATTGCCAAATTGTCTGTCGAATGATAAACTTTATTCGTTTAAACCAACCTGCAAGATCTTCAAGATCAGTGCATCGAGGTTGCAAATTCTGTATTTTATGCCGGTTGCTATAAGGTTAAAGCGAAACATAATTTTTTCTTGGGGAAAACTAAGAAAAACTGCAAATATCTTGCCTTGTACAAAATTACCAGGTTGGAGCTTTCCGGTTATACGCAAGTTCGCTATTAATAGTTGCCATCCTGAGCGCCGGCAAAGGATCTTGGGAGCTCTTACTTTGTGCGAAGCGACAAAATATCTTCAATGTTTTGGTTTTTTGAAAGGCTTTAGCGGTTGCCTGAACTGGTTTATGTTTATTCTTATGCAATTACAAACCAGCTGATGATTTTGGTATTCCCGGGGTTTAAGTACCCCGTTCCAATCAAAAAAAGCAGGAGGTGTTAAGCCTGATCATGAAAAAATGATGTTTTTTTAAACATTATTTCATGAAAACAGGCAAGAAAATGGCGGTAATTTATTATGACAAGGATGCGGATCTTTCTCACCTGAAAGGAGAGAAGATAGCCATCTTGGGCTATGGCAGCCAGGGGCATGCCCATGCCCAGAATTTACGGGATAGCGGGCTTGATGTTGTTGTTGCCGATCTGCCCGGCAGCCCGGGCTGGCTGCAGGCGGAAAAAGATGGTTTGGAGGTCAAAACTGTGGCCGGGGCCGTTGAAGAAGCCCAAGTTGTTATGATGTTGCTCGGAGACAACGATCAGCCGCCGGTGTTCCAAAAAGAGGTTCTTCCACACCTTACGGAAGGAAAAGCTTTGGCGGTAGCGCATGGCTTTAATATTATTTACAACCAGGTTATCCCGCCATCCAACGTGGATGTATTCATGGTTGCCCCCAAAAGTCCCGGGCATCTGCTCAGGCGCATGTATGAACAAGGTAACGGGGTGCCGGCCTTGGTGGCGGTCCACCAGGACTTTACGGGCAAATGCCTGCAAAGGGGTCTTGCCTATGCCAAAGCTCTGGGTTCGACGCGGGCCGGAGTTATCGAAACGACTTTCCAGGAAGAGACGGAGACGGATCTCTTCGGGGAACAAGCCGTTCTTTGCGGTGGCACAACAGCTTTGATTAAAGCCTCTTTCGACACCTTGGTGGAAGCGGGCTATCAGCCTGAAGTTGCTTATTTTGAATGTATGCATGAACTCAAATTAATTGTGGATTTACTCTATGAAGGCGGTCTTTCCTGGATGCGTTACTCCATCAGCGATGTAGCGGAATACGGGGATCTAACCCGGGGCCCGAGAGTTATCGACAAGAGAGTGCAGGAAGAACTTAAAAAAATTCTGGAGGAAGTCCAGGACGGCACCTTTGCCCAGGAATGCATCACAGAATTTCGCATGAACCGTCCCCGGTTCACCGCTTTAAGGAGAAAAGACTCACAACACCTTATTGAAAAAATTGGTGCAGAACTTCGTTCCATGATGCCCTGGCTGGAAAAAAAATAATTTTACCGGGTTTAAGTAAAAAATAATCAAAAATACCATAATATGGCCGCTAAATAAAAAGGGTTTTTAACAAATATTGTCGAATGAGATACTAACTTATTTTACAATTTGCAACACTTGTCAATCAAGATTTTAACTAAATGATTGGGTGAGGCTATATTATGATTGAAATCTATCACCTTTACAAAAAATATCTGAAAAACGAGCTCTATGCTTTGAAAGATATCAATTTAATTATTGATCGCGGCGAATTTGTCTTCGTTGTAGGGCACAGTGGTTCGGGCAAGTCTACTTTGCTCAAGCTTTTGTTGCGGGAGATCTTGCCTACAAAGGGCAGCATCAAAATTTTTGGCAGAGATATAACCCGTTTAAAAAACCGGGAAATCCCCTTTCTAAGGCGGAATATCGGCATGGTTTTTCAGGACTTCCGGTTGCTGGAGGACCGCAATGTATTTGAAAATGTTGCCTTTTCCTTAAGAGTAATAGGAACTTCACCCCGGGAAATTCGTAAAAGGGTGCCCCTGACCCTGGAGCTCGTCGGGTTGAAAAACAAAGCTTTTAAAAGGCCTCATGAGCTTTCCGGTGGGGAACAGCAAAGGGTGTGCGTGGCTCGGGCCATCGTCAATCGCCCGGCCATGCTTTTAGCGGACGAGCCTACAGGCAATCTTGACCCCGCCACATCCATGGAAATTATGACCTTGTTCCAGGATATAAACATCAGGGGGACGACTGTGATTGTGGCTACACATGCCAAAGATATCGTTGATCATTTTCAAAAACGGGTTGTAGTTCTGGAAAATAATCAATTAGTAAGCGACCAGGAGAGAGGGGCATACTTTAATGCACGTTAGAAGCCTCTTGTACTTTATAGGAGAGGCCTTTAAAAGCATAGCCCGCAATGGCTGGATGAGCATAGCATCGATCGGAGTTGTTTCCATTACGCTCCTGATACTGGGTAGCTTTATGGTTTTAAGCTACAACGTAGATCTTTTTACCCAGGACAAAAAAGAACAGTTGCAGATTGTTCTCTTTCTTGATGAAGCCGGCAATGAAGAAACCATTCTCGAACTGCAAAAAAAGCTGGCCTCCCATCCCCGGCTGGAAGAAGCGCGTTTCGTATCAAAAGAAGAAGCTATGGAACGGTTGAAAGCGCAGTTGGGGGATCGTGCCTACCTGTTGGAAGGAATAGATTCCGCTGAAGAAAATCCCTTGCGTGATCGTTACCAGCTGAGGACAAAAGTGCCGGAGGATATCCCCGTAGTAGCTAAGGAAATCGAAAAATATCCCGGAGTGGGTTACCTGGATTACGGCAAGGGGGTTGTAGAACCACTTTTCCAACTAACGGGGCTGGTGCGCTGGATTGGGCTTGCTTTTATGGCCGGCCTTGCCGCCACGGCGATATTCCTTATTGCACATACGATTCGCTTGACAGTCTATATCAGGCGCCGGGAAATAATGATCATGAAATATGTGGGGGCAACGGACTGGTTTATTCGCTGGCCTTTTATTTTTGAGGGCTCCATCCTGGGGATCGTCGGGGCGATTGTTCCCTTGTTCGTTATCTATTACGGGTATGAGGCCGCAGCTCATTGGCTGCAATCCAACGTTTATTTTATAACCCTGATACCCACAGAAAATATTATGGAAGAGATCATCAAGATCATTATTCCCCTTGGCGTGGTTTTAGGTGTGCTGGGAAGCAGTATTTCCGTGCGCCGGTTTTTAAAAGTATAAAAGATTAGGGAGGCCATAGTCGTGTTGCCAAAACCTCGTTATATTTTCGTTATATTTACAATATTGCTGCTTGCCTTCAGTTCTATTTTGCCTGGATATGCCAATACGCTGGAAAATAAGATCCGTGAAACTGAACAAGAGTTGGGCACTATCCAAGATAGGCTG
>JAAZMP010000196.1 GCA_012798755.1 Bacillota bacterium | reverse complement strand
TTATTATGTTGAGCCCGGTACCCTTTAAAGATATGCAGTGAACCATCATCCATCTTTACGGGGAGAGTTGCCTCCAGAACCCGATCGCAATCCTTCAAACGTTCATAGACCTCTGTAGATAGATCCAGCTCTTCTATAGCGTTTTTCAGGCTCTTTTTAGCAATTTCGTAGGTATTGTTTTCTTTTGATTGGGCTCCCAAAGATTATCCCTGCTTTCAAGTGAATTTTTTAAATAGATTTTTATCTTTGCTTATACTTATATCACATTTATCTTTCCCTCCCACCTTTATGAAAAAATACCAGTGAAGAAAAAACCATACCTGTTTGTAGGTTTTTTAAGCTATTTTATTATTTTATAATAATGCAAAATTCATGCCAATTATTAGACAGTATTTGATAAGAGTCAAATTTCCAACCAGGAAAAACTTGAATGAAATAATAGGAAAAGAGGGTTTCTAAAAAACATATAGAATCTTTTTAATTGAGTGGTCCTGGAAAAAATCTTGGGGATGATTTTTCATGAAAGCTGGTGAATTAAGCCTGCATCGCTTTGTAACTATAAAGGGGAATTCTACTGCAGGTGAGGTTTTACGTTTGTTGGATAAATATAACATGGATTACGGTATATTAAAAAAAGATGAACAAATATGCGGTTATGTTACACGCCAAAAATTGAAGATGAGCGAGCCTAATCTGCTGGCAAAAAAATGTCTACAAAAATTTAGAGATATAATTCCGAGCAGTTCTTCTATAAAGGTACTGGAAAACCCAGGGAGAACAACGGAAAATGTTTTTTTGCTTTATGAGAAACCGGGTGAATATATTGGCATCCTAGATTTTGCTTCATTGCTAAAGTCGATACAGCATTTAGAAGAACAAAATAATATAAATAATGAAGAGATATGTATCTTGAAAAAAATCATTGATTTTTCTTCAGATGAAATATATGTTACCGATGGCCAGGGAAACACCTTACTTCTTAATGAAGCATACGAAAAAAATTCCGGTATTTCTAGAGAAGAAGTGTTGGGGAGAAATGTCAGGGAGTTGGAAAGGGAGGGGTATTTTAGGCCCTCTGTTACCCTAATGGTTTTGGAGCAGAAAAAAAAGTTGAGTATTTTTCAGGAATATGCAAATAAGTCCAAGGTAATGGTTACTGGTACCCCGGTTTTTGATACAAATGGTTCTATTTTTAGAGTGATTGTTAACGCCCGCGATACTGTTAAGCTAAACAGATTAAGGGCCCAACTGGAGGAAATAGAGAATATAAAAGAACGCTATTATCAGGAGCTAATGATACTTGGTAAAGATTTACCAGAGAGTGGAGATATAATTGCGCATAGTAGCTCAATGCTGCAAGTGCTTAATTTAGCCTTAAAAGTGGCAAAAGTGGATGCAACGGTTCTATTACTGGGAGAAACAGGTGTGGGTAAAAGTCTTTTAGCCCGTTATATTCATGATAATAGTACACGTCGGAAAAATCTTTTTGTAACAATCAATTGTGGTGCTATTCCTGAAAATCTTTTGGAAAGCGAATTGTTCGGCTACGAACCTGGAGCATTCTCCGGGGCGGGCAAAAAAGGTAAGATCGGAAAAATCGAAATGGCCAACGGTGGCACAGTTTTTCTTGATGAAATCGGGGATTTGCCCCATGCTTTGCAGGTCAAACTACTGCACGTTTTGCATGAAGGTACCATTATGCGCATTGGTGGTAACAAGGAAATTGCACTTAATGTTCGCTTTCTCGCGGCAACCAATCGCGATTTGGACGTAATGGTTAAGGAAGGCTGCTTTCGGGAAGATCTGTATTATCGTCTAAATGTAGTACCTATAGAGATTCCCCCCTTACGCGAAAGAATAGCAGATATTGTTCCCCTGACACGGAGTATTTTAGATGGTTTCAATAAAGAGCACAAAAAAAATAAAACTTTGAGCCCAGCAGTTTTAAAGTGTTTTCAAAATTACGATTGGCCGGGTAATATACGGGAATTAAAAAATATCATCGAGAGATTTGTTATCGTTGTTAATGAGGATATTATTGAACCGTATCATCTTCCTGAAGCTGTCAGGATGGAAAATGTATCACTTCAAGGTCTAGGCAATATTGTTTCCCTTAAAGGAATCAAAAGAGATGTCGAAAGAAAGATCCTGGAAGAGCTTTACCGTCAACATAAAAGTACCTATAGGGTTGCTGAGATATTAAAGGTTAATCAATCGACTGTTGCACGTAAAATAAAAAGGTATAATATCAAAAAAACGTAATTCCCGCTGTTTTATATATCTAGATTTTAAATATATAGGTAATTATTTGCCCTCTCCTGGGGGTTTTTCTTTTTTTATAATAGATTTCTTGCTATTAACAGCACTGCGAAAAAAAATGTTTAGTATTTATAATGCAAAATTGCATATGGAGAAGTATTTAATGAATTTGTGCATTATCTTATATGTTCATTATATTTCTTTTTCGTTTTGAATGTTTTTTGCAAGATCAATTTCCCTGTTGGACATGTGGACCCCTTCTGTCTTTTTCTGGAGTCCAAAATTTTGTCCGCATGCCCGTCCCGGCAGATCTATTATGCAACAAGAAGTATTATTGAATCTATTCCCTCTCCTTTAAATATTGTTTTGGGTATGAGGCATAATGATCCTTATCATTATGCCGGATTTAAAATATTTATGTAACAAAAGGTTAAATGAATGGGTAGACCTTAATGCAAAAATGCATTTTATGCATGATTTAAAGCATCATTTTTATTCGATTTAATTGGGAATTCAAATCTATTTTCAGGGAAATTTTGTTTAGCTATTTATGTATGTAATGATTTAGGTCTTGGTTATGTAAATTATTCCTTAGATTGAGATGTTTTTAATTGGTTTATGGTTGGTTACCCGTTAAATATGGCATAATTATTGCTTGTAAGTATTAAGTGTGGAATGGTAATTTTGGATAAATCTTAAAACATTTCATACCTTTTAAACAACTATTAAGGAGGATTTGCAAGGAAATGATCAATAAAACGCTGGTGGTCAATGGTCAGCCAACGCAGATTATTGTCGATTCTGAGCAAAACTTAGCCAAAGTGCTGCGCGAGCAGCTAGGTCTTTTGGGTACGAAAATTGGATGCGGCAACGGGCAATGCGGATCTTGTTCTGTGTTGATGGATGGTAAGGTTGTCCGCTCTTGTGTTACTAAAATGCGACGTGTGCCGGACGGAGCAGAGATCTTGACGATCGAAGGCATTGGCAAACCGGATAGCTTGCATCCCCTGCAAAAAGCGTTTATTAAGCATGGTGCATCGCAGTGTGGATATTGTATCCCCGGCTTTATTGTATCGGCCAAAGGCCTTTTGGACGATAATCTAAACCCGGAACGTGAAGAAGTGCGTAGTTGGTTCCAAAGACACAGGAATGTTTGTCGTTGTAACGGTTACAAGCCCGCTGTAGATGCGGTGATTGATGCAGCTAGGGTAATGCGCAAGGAGGCTGCCCCTGAAAGCTTGGGGTTCCAAATGCTGGAAAACAACAGCATTTGGAACACAAAATATCCACGACCCTCTGCTCTGGCTAAAGTAACCGGTACCTGTGATTACGGTGCAGATCTTGGTTTAAAGTTGCCTCAAAACACACTGCAGCTGGCGCTGGTTCAAGCGACTGTATCCCATGCAAAGATTTTGTCTATTGATACTAGCGAGGCCGAAAAAATGCCGGGTGTGTACCGTATTCTTACCCATAAGGATGTAAAAGGTAATAACCGTATTTTTGGTTTTGTCCTTTATCCCTGGAGCAAGAACGATGGTTACGATCGTCCGATCCTCTGCGATGAGAAGATTTTTCAGTTTGGTGATGCCCTGGCCATTGTTTGTGCTGATACAAATGAAAATGCCCGAGCTGCAGCCGCCAAGGTCAAGGTGGAATATGAAGAGTTGCCAGCCTACATGAACGCCCTCGCTGCAGCAGCAGAAGATGCTCAAGAGATTCATCCTGGTGTACCTAATATTTACTTTACACAATATATGCACAAGGGAATGGATGTTGATGCCGTATTGGACAAGGCGCCCTATGTAGTGGAGGACAACTTTTACGTCCAACGCCAACCGCACCTGACGATCGAACCCGATGTCGGATTTTCTTACCTCGATGAGGGTGGTGTAGTCGTTGTGCAATCGAAAAGCATTACTGTTTTTGCACATCACGCGATGATCTGTGA
Organism: Bacillota bacterium; assembly: GCA_012798755.1. GTDB lineage: Bacteria > Bacillota > Dethiobacteria > DTU022 > UBA8154 > UBA9862. The sequence goes on along the minus strand of JAAZMP010000196.1, from coordinate 675 downwards.
CGGGCTAGGTTTGCCCCCAGAAAAGCTGCGCATCATCCAGAATCCAACGGGAAGTACATTTGGCTATAAGCTCAGCCCTACGCTGGAAGCGTTTTGCGCTGTAGCAACGATGGCCACTGGCCGCCCTGCCTACCTTGAATATGATTACTATCAACACATTACCTATACCGGCAAACGCTCTCCGGTTTTTATGAGGGCCAAGGTTGGGGCAGATAAAGACGGGAAGTTGCTGGCATTAAAACAAGATTTTTATATGGATCATGGCGCTTACTCCGAATTCGGGGATTTATTAACGATTAAGATTCTCCGCAGTACTGCGGCCGGCTATCATATTCCCAATATTTATGGCGTGGGGCGTGCTGTTTTTACCAACCATGCCTTTGGCTCTGCCTTTCGCGGTTATGGTTCGCCGCAAGCTGAATTTGCTTCCGAAGTGCTGATGGATGAGCTTTGTGAAAAGATGAATATGGATCGCTGGGAATTTCGTTATAAAAACGTTTACCGCCCGGGTTCTACAGCACCGACCGGCGAGGAGCTGGATGTCCATCCCTTGCCGGAACTGCTGGAGATGATGAAGCCGAAATACGAGGAAGCGCTGGAACGTGCCCGGCAGGAATCGACCGCGGAAAAGAAACGCGGGGTGGGGATCACGATCGGTGTCTATAACGTGGGCCG
>JAAZMP010000195.1 GCA_012798755.1 Bacillota bacterium | reverse complement strand
CTGGCCAGTTCTGCCGATGGGGCTACCCCGGCAGGGATGACAGCCGTTGCTATTGGGCTGGCCGCCTGCCTGCTGATCGGGTTTACTATGCGTGAAAAAATATAGGGTGTTATAGAATATTACAGTTAGGAGGCATGAAAATATGAGTACCGTTGTCGATACCAGGGGTCTTTCTTGCCCCCAACCGGTTATAATGACTTTGCATGAAATGAAAAAAATAAATAAAGGTGTTATAGTAATCAGGGTGGATACGGACACGGCCAAGGAAAATGTAAGCCGGGCTGCCCAGGCCCAAGGTTGGCAAGTAGCTGATATTCAACCGGAAGACGAAGACTACAGGATTACGATCAGAAAGGAAAGCTAAGACGTTTAGAGCCCTCGGGAAAAAAAGCTAAACCCGATACAACCAATGAGGGTAGGGGCATATTAGTATTTGAAAATACTACTGAAGTGATCAGGGCAGAAAATATATTAAAAAACAGAAGGAAGGTTGGAGATAATATGGAAAACCGTTTCATGTTAACCAAAAATGCACGGGCTGCAGGTTGAGCTTCTAAAATAGGTCCGGGGGACCTAACGGAGGTTTTACAAGATCTGGTACTGAAAAAAGATCCGAACCTTCTTGTCGGGTTCGATGCCTCTGATGATGCCGGTGTATACAGGTTAACAGATGAAATTGCTTTGATTCAAACCCTGGATTTTTTTACTCCGATCGTAGATGATCCGTATGATTTTGGCAGGATAGCCGCGGCAAACGCCTTGAGCGATGTTTATGCTATGGGCGGCAAAGCCTTAACAGCGATGAATATAGTTTGTTTTCCCATCAATGATATGGATAACTCGGTGTTGCGTTCGATCCTGCAGGGCGGACTGGAACTGATCCATAAGGCAGGAGCTGTAATGGTCGGGGGGCACAGCGTTGAAGATCCGGAATTAAAATACGGGCTGTCCGTGACAGGGGTAGTCCATCCGCAAAAGTTCCAGACTAACGCCGGTGCAAAACCGGGGGATCTTCTTATTCTTACAAAACCGCTGGGGACAGGAATACTGGCGACTGCTCTAAAAGCGGGCCAGTTGGACGAAGATGTTACCAGGCGAATCACCGAACTGATGGCTACATTGAACAAGGATGCTGCTGAAGCGATGGCAGAGGTTGAAACAAACGCCTGTACAGACATTACCGGTTTTGGATTGCTGGGTCACTGCCTGGAAATGGCAAAAGCCAGCAAGGTGGGAATAAAGATCTTTGCCGAAAAAGTCCCGATCATTTCGGAAACCAAATCCTTTGCTTCTATGGGGCTGATTCCCGGGGGCAGCTATACGAATCAAAATTTTTGTGCAAACCATCTGGAAATAAGTGCCTCCGTGGATCGCTTTTTTATCGACATTTTTTCTGATCCCCAGACATCGGGGGGCCTGCTTATATCTGTCCCCAAAAATACAGCGCCCTTTTTGGTGGAAAAATTGGAAGAAAGGGGTACCCCGGCGGCAAACATAATTGGAGAGGTTGTGGCGGAAAAACCGGGAACAATCCAGTGTTGCTAAAGACCTTTTTCACAATTTCAGCTGGATGAGCATAATCCTGGAATGATGGGACGGGAAGACAGATGATCTTGTTTTCTTTCTTCTGCCCGAAAAAAATTAGGCAGGAAATATCTACTCTCTGGCGAAGTATTAGGAGTGTTATTTAAAACATTATACCGAAAAAATTTGAAAAAGGAGTAGGGAAATGGGTTACACTGCATCAAGCGTTATGAACACT
>JAAZMP010000194.1 GCA_012798755.1 Bacillota bacterium | reverse complement strand
TAACCTGTTCTTGCTCAAAAAAGGCAATATCGCCTTCAACCCTTACCCCACATTCTTTTAAGGACCCAGCTAGAAGGGGATGGCTCACTTTAAAACCACAGCGCTTGAGTATGTCAAGCGATCGATGATGAATCTTTTTCAGTGTATCTGTCAATGCCCGCCCCCCATTTTTTTAAGCGATGCCCAAATATAGTTTGCGAACGTTTTCGTCGCGGGAAACCTTTTCGCTAATTGATACAACTGAATTTTAAGCTATGTACCCTTACTATATTTTATTTTTGTCCATTTCGTAATACTTGCAACCATATTGTCTCAAAGCCTGCTCATCAATTTCAAACCCAAGTCCAGGTTTATCGGGCACCGTGACATAACCATCACTATCGACCATAAATGGTTCCTTTAATAGGAAATCCCTAAACTCCGGAACCCAGGCTGGTGGATCAAAAGGATATTCCAGCGCTCTGCGATCGTGACTAGCTGCGGCTACCTGTAGATTTATCGCAAACCCTATCCCATCAAACCATGTATGCGGACTAAAGCCTAGATTACGTTTTGCTGCCTCCTTCATGATTTTTACCGCAGTACCTATACCAGTATACAAAGAATCAGGCTGATAAATATCTAACGAATCCTTTTCAAAAAGCATCTTATGTTCGTGCCAACCGGAAGTAAGTTCGCCACCGGCAATGGGTGTTTTGGTCCGCCGCCGCAATTCCGCCATTTCATCAAAAGCATACATATCTAAAGGTTCTTCAAGCCAAGCGATATTGTATTCTTCACAAGCTCTAGCAAACTCTATAGCCCGTTTTAAACCCCAGATTGGTGAGCTTTTAGCTATTGTTACAGGCCAACCCTGGTTGGCATCTACACCAATTTCCATGCCATCACCCACTGCTTTTCGAACAACCTTGATTTGTTCAATATCTTTATTGATATCATGATCATGAACTCGTAATTTGACCGATTTAAAACCCATTTCTTTGATTGCTTGCACCTCTTCAGCCCGTACTTCTGGTTCATGCAGCTCGCCAGTTGAACAGTACACCTGTAAGCGCCCGCCGTCGCCCCCTAGTAGCTCATGAACTGGTTTGCCCTCTTTTTTACCAAGAAGATCCCAAAAGGCGGGTTCCATCGAGTTGTTCTGCCAACTCAAGAAAGAACCTTCCCTTAGCAGGTGCCTTATTTCATCCATTCTTTTAACTTTCCTGCCGATCATATATTGACCCAGCAAGGAGCTAGGCCCACCATATGCTTCTCCCAAATGTGATCCTGTACTATAACCAATTAACCCATTATCAGCGGTGATCTTAATAAGAGTGCTACGGTTGTATTTCCTCTGATACCCAGGTATCCAAGCAGGGCAAAACGCCTGGGGCAGAGGTATAGATACCTCGTAAAGTTCTATCTTTGCTACTTTCATCCTCATCATCCTTATTTATCATTACAGTATCTGTTATCGCCTTTGTTTATTGGCATAAAATTAGCTTTCTTGGCTTCTAAATTGACATTTACAAAAAGGGACCATCAAAAAATACATCCAAAGGATCATTATAATTTAAAGTTTCACCAGCAGACAGTTCGCCAGAAGCTACACTAATAGTTTTAGTTAATAATTTTTCACCAATATCCTCAAGAGTTAATTTTCCAGATAGTAGGGCACTGGCATCAAAATCTAGATTGAACTGCATATTATCCGCTGTTAAAGGATTAGCTGTCGTATAGAGCATGGGCGAAATAAGAGCTGGATCAACCGTATGATTAACTGGATCTTTGCAACGCCCCTCTTGTACACCTAATTGATAAAAGACAATTTGGCACCCTGCTGCAGCTAGACTTGGCATAAGGGAATATGAGTGCATCCAGCCGTGCATAAAATATAGCCCAGGGCTATGTGGGCGCTCACAATAATCTAAAACCCCACTTAGGGGCGCTGTGCCCGACTTAACAATCGCTCCTAAGGATTTTTCTTCCAAAGTGGTAATACCTCCCGTAATATTCTCCGGGATGGGATTAATTCGCCTCACATCTTCCCCTGTTCTTTGTATCTCTGATTCGGTCTTACGAACATATTCTAATAGCTTTTCTGCTACATTCCTCGAGACAGCACGTTTTGCCAAGATATGCTCTGCGCCTATCACTTCTACTGTTTCTGAAAAAACAGCCTTTCCTCCTGCATTAACTATCCGATCAAAAATATAGCCGATTAACTTATTGCCGGCGATGCCTGAGGTGTAATCAGAAGCGCCGCACTTAACACCTACTTGAAGCTTCCCCAAAGGCGCATTTTCGCGAAATATTCGGGAGACCTGTTGAACCAAGGTCCGAGCATGACCAATTCCCTTACCAATGCTGCATTCGAGACCACCTGCATCATCAACATATAAATGGACCACAGGTTTTTGTGTTTCATTTTGAATTTTCTGCGCCATAAAGCCTGCATCAAATTCTGCATGCCCGTCATCATGTGCATCACCCAAAACAAGCACTGCGCCAACATTGGGATTACAACCCAACCCGGTTAAAAATCGAAACAATCTTTGACGATCAGAAGTAGTGCGACCGTATTCCCCCAGTGTAATTACTGCTTTTGTGCCATCCACTACGCTATTAATACGATGAGCCATATAGTTGCAATTTCGACTCGCGGGAAGGATCAGCACATGGTTTCGTATACCGTATGATCCATCAGGACGGGGGAACCCATAGAAGCAATCCTTCATTTTCCCACCTCCAGACTTTCGTGACAGGCACGTACATTATGAATGTGTACGTGCCTGCCCATTTCAATCAAATTTTCGGCTATGCCTATTGCCTCTCCGTACTTATAGATAACCCCATCCTTGGGGATAACTAAGAGAGCAACCTTGTGACCGACGGGAATGGTGTTGCAGGCTTCAATCTCCCCAATTATCTTACCATTGTCTATCACTTCGATTTTATGACCTTCTTTTACTGAGTCCAACATCACAGCTACATTATCTGCCGGATCAATGCGTACGGCTCTGCTTTTTTCTAACATATAATCGCCACCCCTTTGCAAACTCCTGATAGATCAAAATTATGGCAAAACCAAGATGGCCATGCTGTTCATTTTACCGAGAAAGGGGAACTACAGCGCAAAGCGCTTCTGGATACGTTTTTCTATCCAACCCAATATACGATCTAGCAATATGGTTGCAATAGCTACAATTAAAGTGCCGGCTAAAAGCATCCCATCATTAAACGTCCTCATACCAACAAGGATAATTGTCCCCATCGCCCCCGCACCAATAAAGACAGCATAGGTTGCCATTGAAAAATTCATGACTACTGCTGTCCTTATCCCCGCGAATATTACAGGGAAAGCTAGCGGCAACTCAGTCCTTATTAGCAATTGTGCCCTATTAGCTCCCATACCGATTGCCGCCTCTTTAAATTTTGGTGAAACCTGATTTATTCCTGCATAGGTATTTCGAATAACCGGTAATATACCCTTCATTGACAAAGCAATAAGTGCAGGTTTTAAACCTATCCCCATAAGAGGAATAAATAGCCCCATTAGCGCTAGTATGGGTATCGTATAAAACAACCCTGCCACCCCAAGAACAACTCCCCTTATAGGTTTTATGCGAGTAATTAGTATGCCCAACACAACACCTAGAACAATAACAATCAGGCTAGCCCATACAACTATCATCACATGCGAAAGAAGAGTGGATATCCAAAAATCACTTTTGCTAGCCAGATACTTCCACGTGCTCATCCATAAGTGATCTTTTTCCATTTATATAACACCTCTCTAGTCATCCAAGGCCAAGATAGAGACACACGACTGAAAAGATACAATGCCTTCAAAATTCCCTTCCTTTGTAACCACAGGAAGCCACGCTCGCTTACCCCAAAGCATCTCACCTATCGCCTTTTTTAACGAATCGCTGGGTAAGCAGGGCGATGTTATTTCCCTAAGTTTTTCCGTGGTGACCTTTTCGTGTGCTTTGAAATCTGTTAGCGAAACATAACCCAGACAATGGCCATTTTGATTTATAACAAAAACATTTTCCCAATCCTTAAACCTTGGATCAGCTGGATCAATAGCATCACCCTCATGGATGACAGGACAATCCCGTATTATCGCCTGAAAAACTGGAATTGTATCTAGAGCACTAAACACAGCCTCTCGGCCGATGAAAGCACGAACAAAATCATCTTTTGCATTAACAATATCCATGGCAGTACCCATGGTCACAAGTTGGCCACGACGCATAATGCCGATGCGATTCCCAACTTTAAAAGCCTCCTGCATATCATGTGTAACAAACACCATGGTTTTTTTAATCGTTTTTTGTAAACGTAGTAGTTCATTCTGAAGTTGCTCTCTTGTAAGGGGATCCACAGCACCAAATGGTTCATCCATCAAAAGTATTTCAGGATCTGCGGCAAGTGCTCGGGCAACACCAACACGTTGCTGTTCACCACCACTTATCTCATGAGGGTAACGATCTAAATAGGAATCCGGTAGGCCTATCATTTTAATAAGCTCATTTGCCCGTTCCCGCTGTTTTTTTTGGGGCACTCTTTGCAGTTGTAAAACAAAGTTGACATTGTCACGAATTGTTAAATGAGGCAGTAAACCAATATGTTGGATCACATATCCAATGGAACGACGGAGCTCGACTGGGTCGAGCTCCGTAACATTTTTTCCTCTGACAAATATCTGTCCTGAAGAATGGGGAACGAGCTGGTTGATCATTTTCAAGGTGGTAGTTTTGCCACATCCTGAAGGGCCGATAAGGACAAATATCTCGCCCCGGTTAATGCGGAAATTCACCTCATCCACTACTTTTTCCTTTCCATAGTATTTGCTTACGTTTTGGAACTCTACATCTATCACAGTATTTTCCATGATCAACCACTCCTTATCTTAATCTTTAGATAAGCCCCCGGGATTTCAGAAATTCTTCTGCAACATCGGCCGGATCTTGATTTTCGGCTTCCACCTTGTAATTTAACTCCATCGCCATCTCTTCATCAATCGCATTGATTAGAGGTTTAAGAGCTTCCTCTATTTCTGGATGCTGTTCTAGTAATTCTGTGCGAATTACATATATCGCATAATAGGGGGGAAAGACCTTTTTTTCATCCTCTAACAATACCACATCGTAGTCTTTTAAACGGCCATCTGTTGTATAGGCATTAGTTAAGTCCCCCTCACCCTCAGCCACAGCATCTAATTTAAAAGTCGTATCCACCATTTTCTGCTGGAGGTCTAGGTTATACGCCTCCTGCAGTGCGGGATAAATATCAGGTCTAGTAAATGTAGTAGAGTCCCCTATAAATACCAGCTCGGGATGTTCGGCTAGATCCGATATTTTACTTAGGTTAAGTTCTTCTGCTACATCTTTACGAACGACAATAGCAAAAGTGTTTTCAAAACCAAGTGTTTCTAGGCAGGTTATTCCAAAGCGATCCCGATAAGCCTCCCTAACCTTTTCGTAAACCTCCTGAGAATCATGCAGCATATCACCTTTCAGGACTGTTGTCCATGCGGTACCTGTGTATTCGAGATATAAATCAATTTCTCCCTCAGCCAAGGCAGGGTGAAGCATTTCAGTTGGCCCCATACCAATTTTACTAATATCAACTTTAAGATCTGTATTGTTTTCAATTAGAAGAGCTGCCACGTGAGCAAAGATTAGGTTTTCTGCAAATTGCTTGCTGGCGATAACTACCTTACCACTACTCCCAGCCTTATCTCCTCCACACCCCCCCACACCAATCGATACAACCAGAAGAAACACACAGAGCAACAGGCTAATAATTCTACGCTTTCCCATTATCAAGACCTCCTTATTTTTTGCGGTACTACCCGCGAATCCCCATTCTTGACTTAGCCCTGTTCTCAATTAATCCCATCAGTTGATCTGCCAATAAAGCCATTATTGTGACTGGTATAGCCCCAACTAAAGTCCTGTTGGTATCCATCATTGAAATGCCAGTAAAGACCAACTCGCCTAGCCCCCCAGCACCAGCTAAGGCCCCCATTGTTGCCACACCAATTGTTAAAACTGCGACCGTTCGTACACCTGCCATAATTACTGGGAAAGCTAATGGTAGTTCCACTCGGAATAAAACTTGTGCAGGCGTTGCTCCCATGCCCATAGCCGCCTCTTTTACGGCTGAATCCACACTGAGGATTCCCGCGCAGGTGTTTCTTAAAACTGGCATCCATGAATAAATTATCAATGCCATAATCGTTGGTAACCAACCCAACCCTAAAAAGGGAAGCATAAAGCCTAGTATAGCTAGCGATGGCACCGTATACAACATCCCCGTTATATCAACTGCATAGTTGCCAATTTTGGGATATCTAGTGGCAAATATCCCTAACGGCAATGCAGTAATAGTGCCAACTATTACACCCATAAGTGAAAGCAATACATGTTGTACAGCAAGCTCTGCAACATGAAACCTTACTTCCCAAAAGTAACTTAAGAAGGAACTCAAACTTTCCAGTGACACTATGATTAAACCTCCTTACTTTCGGGGCCGACCAGCATAGACAACAACAATAACACCTTTAAAATCACCATACATGCATGCATATCGGTGGCATGGTGTTAACTAATCTTTCAATAAGCGTTTGGCCAGATCTACCGCCGCAGCTCCGTCTGGTGCGTAACCTCCCGCTCCGATCTCATCGGCAAACTGCTGGCTCACAGGGGCCCCTCCGATCATGGTCTTCACCTGCGGCGCTTTCTCGTTAATC
>JAAZMP010000193.1 GCA_012798755.1 Bacillota bacterium | reverse complement strand
TTTCACGGCATCGTAGGAAAATTCCATTCCTTTTACCAAAGAGCCATCATCGATCCCCTCGCGGACCTGTGCCCGGGGTGTTTCCCGCACAACGCCATTGTGGATCAAAAACATTCCTGCTTTGGAAGCAGCAGGATCTGCTTTGGCCTCCTTTAGCCATTTTTCAATAGATGGTGGTACCTTTTTGTTCGCCATGCATCACTACCTCCTTTCCAGGGGCACACAGGGTACACAGGGGGACGGTCCTTTTGTGTACCCGGAAGATGCTTTTCCGTCCTTCTTTGTTATTGTGTTGCAAAATCTTGCCCCATCCTTACGTTGACGCTATACCGGGTACACAAAAGAACCGTCCCCCTGTGTACCGAAGGTAAATTGTTACTATTGGTATCTTATCATTTCAAATCCAAAAATTCCAAATGATAAAGAATGGTTTTCGCCTTTGTCTTTCCGGTATAGTCAAATCCCCTATAATGACAGTGGTTTATATAAGGAATTTCTATTTTCAAATAGCGGCCGCAGCCTGTATAATATTATACACTGGATGTTTTTATGTACATGATACAGGGCCAGGCAAGCGCAATTAACCATGATGGCTGTTTTTTGCCGCGGCCGCTGCAGCGGTACAAAATAAGTAACAGGCAAACATTGTGCAAACACAAGAGGTGAAACATGAAAAAGAAATCCTACTTTACGTTCCCAACAACTTATCAAGCCATCAAAGCAGAGAAAGTGCTGTTGGAGAAGAAATGGAAATATAAGATGGTACCCGTCCCCCGCAGCATTAGTTCCAGCTGCGGTCTGGCGCTTAGTTGTTCCCCGGGGGATGCTCTGGCTATTAAAGATTATTTGAAGGAAAGCTCTGTCGTTGTTGAAGGCTTTTTTGAACTCGAAGAAAAGGTTTCCAAAAGCAAGCTATCTTTTTTCAAAAGGAGAGAGCAGCAGTAAAGATGCAAGAAAATATGATCTATTTTGATAATGCTGCTACATCATGGCCAAAGCCGGAACACGTTTATAAAGCTGCTGAAAATTACCTACGCAGTATTTGCGCCAACCCCGGACGCTCCGGCCATACACGTACAATATTTGCAGAACGTCTGCTCTATGAAACCAGGGAAAGGGCAGCTTCCTTTCTGGGGGTAGGGGAAAAACCCGAAAGAATAATTTTTACCCTTAATGCCACCGATTCCTTAAATATGGCCATAAAGGGTGTTCTTGAACCAGGCGATCATGTTATTTACACTTCTATGGAACATAATTCTGTTCTCAGGCCTCTTGGTTCGTTGAAAAGAAATGGTGTTATAACCACAACCATGGTTTGGTGTGAACCCTCAGGCTGTTTGGATTTGCAAAGAATCAAAAATGCTCTCCGACCCCATACGAAACTTATTATTTGTACCCATGCCTCCAATGTTACCGGGGCCGTGTTGCCCGTAGAAGAAATAAGCAGGTTGGCCCGGGAAAACGGGATCCTTTTCCTTTTGGATGCAGCACAAACGGCAGGGTCCATTCCTGTAGATCTGCAGAAAATAAAACCGCACCTGGCGGCTTTTACCGGACATAAAAGTTTGCTGGGACCACCGGGTGTGGGTCTTCTTTACGTTCACGATGGGGTTAAGATCAAGCCCTGGCGTGAAGGAGGCACGGGCAGCAATTCCGAAAAAGATCGACAGCCGGAGTTGATGCCCGAATATCTGGAGGCCGGCACCATGAACACCCCCGGTTTGGCAGGGCTAAACGAGGGGTTAAAATTCATTGAAAAAACCAGCATATCATCCATTACTGAATATGAACAAAGCCTGACCGCCAAACTTCGCGGCGGTCTTGGGGAAATCCGTCGGGTAAAGGTATTTGATGCAGGAACAAAGCAAGGATCAGTGGGTGTTGTCTCTTTTACCATTGAAGGTATTGACAGCGGGGAGCTAGGTTTTGTTCTGGAACAATCTTTTGGGATTTTATGCCGGACGGGGCTACATTGTGCACCTTATGCTCATCAAACAATCGGTACTTTTCCCCAGGGTACAGTTCGCTTTAGCCTGGGATATTTCAACAAGGAGAAGGAGATAAAACATGCCTTGGAAGCAATAAAAAAGATTGTCTCCAGTTTGCCATGATGCAGCACTACAGCACGATTATTTTTTTAACACACCACAACTCATGAGCAGTAGTCTTGGCCAATCAATGCTGCACCTAGAACGCCCGCTATTTGGCAATGCTCAGACACCGAAATCTTGGTGCCCAGCTCTTTTTCCAAACATCGGTGTACCCCTGCATTCAAAGCCACCCCACCGGTAAAGGTCACAGTATGATAGGAACCCATTTTCCTAATCATGGAACTGATCC
>JAAZMP010000021.1 GCA_012798755.1 Bacillota bacterium | reverse complement strand
TGCCCTCTTCGGCCAAATAGTGAGCCATTCCTTTTCCTTTTAAATAACAGTGTTTCTGCAGCATTTTTAACGCGGCCATTGCCCGATCAAACCATTTGGGTTCTTCTAAAACAACTGCTGCCAAAAATAAGGAACGTATTAGCAGTGCATTCCAACCTACATAAATCGTGCGATCTATACCGGGTTTAGCTCTTTTTGTTCTTTCACTCATGGGCAGCGAATAGTAATTTTCATCAGCATCTTGCGAGCCGGCCCAACCTTCTTGTTTAGGCAGATACAGGTTGGCTTCCAGGTAGCGGAGTATGTCGCGGGAGGCCCGGGCGAATAATTCGTCCGCAGTTAACTTATAGGCTGTAAGCAGTACATGCAAAAGTTGAGCATTGTCTTCCAGCATTTTTTCAAAATGGGGGATATTCCAATCCCGGGTGGTGCTGTAACGGAAAAACCCCCCCTCCACGGAATCATAGACGCCTCCTTCAAACATGGAACGCAGCGTATGCCTAAAAATATTTTCCCATTCCCTGTCAGCTTCATAAAGGTAGGCCACCTGGGTCAGCTCCAAAGCATCTACCATGGGAAATTTTGGTGCACGGCCAAAACCACCGTACTGCGGATCATAATTTTCCCTTACCTGATCAGAAGCAAAGCCTATTAAGTCGGCAAAAGTCTCTGTTTCCCGGCCCTTTTCTTCTGTTCTTGTCGTCATTTTATGTGGAGGTTTAGTTCTTTCCTGTTCCAAAACACTCCTCCTTCGGGATTTTTCCTTAATCCCGGCCGAATCTTGGCGGTAAACATGGTAAACATCCTCCAATGTTTCAAGCATGCTATCCGGGGGTATGTAAGTACCGCCGGAAATTATCTCTCCTTCAGGGGTAAGAAAGGCCGTGGTCGGCCAGCCCCCCAAATTGTAACGGGCATTTATATCCGGGCGAAGATCGGTATCAACTCTGATCGGAACATAATCTTGATTGATTTTCTCAACTACTTCTTGATCACTGTAGGTTGTATCGTCCATAACATGGCACCAGTGGCACCAACTTCCACTTATGCTCAACAAAATAGGTTTGTTTTCTTCCCGGGCCTTGGCAAAAGCCTTTTCCCCCCACTTTTGCCAATTTATGCGCTTATCTATCCTACTTCCCATTTAAATGCCTCCATTTGACTAAGGTTTTTAATATTTTCCCCCCAAATTGCATATTCATAACCTGTTACCTAAGTTTTATTATTTCTGCAACAAATTATTATGATATACTAAAAATTAATGTAACCTCCCGGGGCTAACAGAAATAGGAGTAGGTGTGGCTTATTTTATAATTCGGGTTGCAGAGAAATACATTGGCGCCTATTTGGGCTGCGTAATGGCCAAAACAACAAAAGCCTTACGATACTACCTGGGATTGGCCTTGATTCCCCAAGCCGGCGTATCAATTGGCCTGGCCTTTTTGGGTAAAAGGGTTTTGCCGGGAACCACGGGAAACATGCTGCTGGCAATAATATTATCTTCTTCTGTTTTACAAGTTAAGCAAATAGACCGGGAACTAACCAATTTAACTTGCTAAACCATCTTCCGGCCGACCCGGGCCGCTAAAAGTACCGGATCATAAACCGGTGCATAAGGAGGGGCGTAAGCCAAATCCAGATTAAATACCTCGTCTAAGTTCATCTTGTTATGGATAGCTGTCGCATATACATCTATTCTTTTTACGCCATCCAAGGGTCCGGCCAACTGGGCGCCAAGAATAAGCCCCGTATTTTTTTCAGCTACGATCAGGGAAAAAATATTTTGGGAGCCGGGATAGTAGCGAGCCCTGCTCATAGAGTTAATGGTAATTTTTACCGGGTCAAAGCCAAGCCTTTTGGCCTCCTCATAGGTCAAACCCGTCCTGGCAATACCAAGATCGAAACACTTTGTTACAGCTGTACCCAAAACTCCCTGGAAAGGAGTTTTTTGCCCGGCAATATTCATACCCGCCAGCATCCCTTCCTTGTTTGCTTTCAGCGCTAAGGGAACATAGACAGGCTCTTTGCTGAGCATGTGCACCGTTTGCACGCAATCTCCGGCAGCATAAATATCGCGATAGTTCGTCTGCAGGTATTCATTTACTTTAATTGAATCTTTTACACCAAGCTCGATACCACTTTCGGCAGCCAATCTACTTGCCGGTAGAACCCCCATGCCCAAAAAGACAAAATCATATTCCAGGTCGCCTTTATCCGTGGACACAACAACTTTACCGTCAACTTCTTTTATCTGCTTTATCGAAGTTTCCAGGTTCAAAACAACCCCGTTTTGCGACATCTTTTCTTTAATCAGATCCGATATCTCTATTTCAAAAGTCCGGGCCAGATCTTGCCGTCTATGGATAAGATGTGTTTCCAGTCCCCTGGCTTTAAAGGCCTCCAGCATTTCCACACCAATATAGCCCCCGCCTACCACAGCACATTTAGCGGCTGGGTTTTTCTTAATAAAAACATCAATTTTTTCCATATCATATAAATTTTTTAACATAAAAATCCTGTCTGACTCTTGATAATTTATGCCGGTTACCTGGGGATAAGATCCCGTGGCAATCAGCAAAATGTCATAGTTCTCTTCCTGTTCGCCTTTTTCGTTTCTAACAATTACTTTTTTGTCTTGCGGGATTATCTTGACCACTTCGTGCCTGAGCCTTAAATCGATCTTCCTTTTCTTAATGGCAACCTCCGGTGTAAGCTCAATAAGTTCTTCCTTATCTGGAATAAGGCCTTCGATAAAATACGGCATGCCGCAAGCAGCATAAGATATATAATCAGTTTTTTCGAAAACAACAACCTCCCAGGCAGGCTGCAGCCTTTTAACCTGACTAGCACCGCTCATACCGGCAGCATCGCCGCCTATAACGATTAACTTTTTTTTATCCATATTTTTTACCTCCATATTTTTTTGCTCCTAGTAGGGATAAAGTATAAGTCCCAACATGGCACCGGCAGCAATGAGGTAGAAAGGGTTTGCTTTAAACAAAATGCGGGCCAGAAATAAAGCTGCGGCCATAAGACAGGTAGCCACATCCACCAGTCCCGCTTTGCCCAGGGAAACCGCGGCCAACAGGATAAGCACGATAACGGCCGGGCGCAATCCCTGTATAATACCCTCCATACGGGGATTTTTTATTTTTATAAAACTCATCAAAAATGTACCCAGCGTTAGAAGAATAATCAGGGAAGGAGAGACAACTCCCAAAGTAGCCACAATTGAGCCTATGATACCAGCCATGCGGAAACCTACGTAGGTAGCTGAATTTATAGCGATAGGCCCCGGCGTAGTCTCCGCTATGGCAATAATGTCGGCAAACTCCGCTGCCGTAAGCCAGCCATGACGGGAAATGATCTCCAGTTCCATTAACGGTATCATGGCATATCCCCCGCCGAAACTGAAAAGCCCTATCTTAAAGTAAGACCAAAATAAGTTTAATAGCACTAAAAGATACATGGTCTCAGACTCCCTGGACGATAGTTACAGCACAAGTATAAATTCTGCTGCATAAACGTAGTTTCTCCTGTATTTACTTTTGAAAACAAAGTAACCCCAATAGAGCCCCAAGGGCCAGGACAAGCACAGGGTGCAAGTGCAATATTAAAGAAACAGGCAACAACGTAATAAAAATAATTATACTCAGGCGATCCCCGGCAAATTCTTTTCCCAGCTCCCAAACCGTGGATGCCACCAATGCTGCTACCGCGGGCCGCAAACCGTAAAAAACTGCCTGCACAAATATGCTTTCCTGCACCACCGGCAACAAAAAAGCAACCAAAAAAAGAATGGTCAAAAAAGAGGGAATAACGATCCCCAGAGCAGCTGCAAGCCCTCCTATAGTGCCACGCAACCGCCGGCCGACTATTATGGAGCAATTTAGGGCCACTGATCCGGGTAGACTTTGCGTTACCAGCAAAATATCCATGAAGCCTTCGGCATCCACCCATTTAAGATGGTGGATTATCTCTTGCCGGATTATAGGCAAAATGGCATAGCCACCCCCAAAAGTGAAAGCACCAATTTTTAGAAAAGCTAATAGGATTTTCAGAAGAGGGACCCTGGTGGCGGTGGGCAACTTATTTTTATTTTCAGTTACGTTGTTTTCCAAATATGCCCTCCCCGCAATCAACCATAGATTATTTTAAGCCCTCATATATAGTGTAGAGCAGTTATGATAGTATGATATCCTTTACAGCGTTTAAACCTGCATATTACCGATCGGGTTCCAGAAACTTGCAGCCGGCTGCCAGCTAAATAATTCCGGGCGGGCTTTTTTTACCAGGGTATAAGGCAATCTTACCCGGCCCTACTTACGGTAAAAACACATTTAAAACAACCAAAGGGCCGGTATATATTCCCGACCCTTTGTAATTCTGACAGCCACAGCCTGAAAAATTTATTTGGAAGCAGCATCCATCACCGTTAAGTAAATTCTGTTTCCTTCTTTAAGTCCTTTAGCCAGTTCACAATGCCGCAGGACAGAAAAATGCTTTTCCAGTTCCTTGGGCTCCAACCCCAGTTCCGCGGCAACCTGTTCCCTGGTAGCTTTACCATGTTCCCGCAGGTAATTATATACTTTTTTCTGTATAGGCAAAAGCCCTTCTGTACCTTGATGCCCCAACCTTTCCCTGGTAAGCCTGGCCGAACGCACAGCCATGGGATCACAGGCTTGGGGCACGCTGATAATCTCTATATAGCAATCTTCGCAGTAGTTTTTGCCACCATGGTTAAAAATTTCTTCTTCGGGAATATCCGCTCCGCATTTTTCACAAAACATGAAAGCACCTCCCCTTTTTGCAAAGTTTAATAACACTTTCAATATTATTTTATAAACTTAAAATAAAATTGTCAAATTTATCCGCTTTTGCTTTTGGAGATGTGGTTTCCAATTGGATCCTCATCCCCCAATCTGTGTCATCGAACGTTTTGTCTGAAATTGTTTTACGCGTTCATGAGGACTGCTGTAAACCTTTTTGGGATCGGGTTTTAGCTTCAAGGCTTCCCGGAACTTTTCTTTTAAGATTTCTTTATCCGAAAATCCGGGGGTTAAGTCAATTTCATCTGCAGAGAACAAACATGGCTTAAGCGTAGCGGCAGGTGTGACCCTGAAACGATTGCAAACGCTGCAAATATGGCGGCTTAGTGTTGGGATGAAGCCAATTTTGCCCGGGGCACCCTCCAAACGATAGTATTTAGCCGGACCGCCATGATCTCCCCTTATCGGCACCAATGGAGCAATGGTCGTTGCTGTCTCCCTAACCTTGTCTAAAGAAAAGTAGTGCTGCTGCCAATTGTCTATCCCCAAAAACGGCATATATTCTATAAAACGAACATCCAGTTCTTCGGTCAGTGTCCGTTCTATAAATTTTCCGATCTCGTGATCATTGATTCCTTTATAAAGAACCACATTTATTTTTACAGGGATTAAGCCTGCCTGCAAAGCTTTTTCAATTCCTTTTAAAGTTCTGGAAAGTTCCCCACCTCCCGTAATCCGCCTGTAATTATTTTCATCAAGGGAATCAAGGCTGACATTAATCCTTTTTAAGCCCGCCTTGGCAAGTTTAAAAGCCATGGATTCCAACAAAACAGCATTTGTTGATAGCGAAAGATCTTTAATCCCGCTAATGCGGGATAAACGGGAAATGATTTCTAAGATATCCGGATGCACCAAAGGTTCTCCACCGGTTAGGCGGATCCTGGTCATTCCAAGTTCTGCAGCAGCCTCTGCAATAGCAATGCATTCCTCCATTGTCAAAAATTTTTTACCTATCGCCACCTGGCTGCCTTCTTGTCCAGCACGACAATAGACGCAGTTTAAGTTGCAATGTTCCGTAACAGAAAGCCGGAGATAGTTTATAACTCTTCCGTATGGATCGATTAGTTTTTCTGGCAAAACCAACGCCTCCCGTCCTATAAATTATCAGCACAGATCTTGTCTAACCAAATTCGAAAACGCTGCCTACCTGGCAATCCCTAAATTTATCACCGTATTGCCGCTGAATGGCAACAGTTGCGCCATAACCGGTACAATGACAGGGAGCCATTACTTCTATATTGAATTCCGCAAGAGCTTTTAAAGTGCGAAAAAGCCTGTCCTCTGATGCATTCATCAGATGTGTTCCGCCAATCACGGCATAAATGTCATTTTTCCTCGTTAACTGGGTAACATAACGGAGGGTATTAATCAACCCGGCATGTGTACAACCTAAAAGAACAACAGTCCCTTTTGGGCTTTCCACCACCAGGGACTGATCATCATAAATCTGATCTTGCACAAAACCCCCGCTAGTTTTGCGCAGGAAAACAGGTTCTTGTTCCTCAAACTCTACTCCCCGGGGAACTTGTCCGGTAATAACCAAGCCTTCGTCCAGCTTAACCGGTTCTTGCGAAAAATGAAACTGTGCCCCCAGTTTTTGTAGATGTTCTTCAGTCCAAGGCGGGCCAACATATACAGGCCCCCTTCCCTGAACATAAAGATAGTTGTTAAAAATATCGGGATGGGCATATACCGGCAGGGGGCTGTTTTTCTGCAACAAATTTTCCATACCACCTGTATGATCTTGATGGCCATGGCTTAAAATTGCCGCCTCCAAGGAGCCAAGATCAATACCCAGCAAATCGGCATTGACAATTATACTATTGCTGGAACCGGAACCGGTATCAAAAATGATACGTCTTTCTCCTTTTTCCAACACCATGGACAAACCGTACTCGGGTATCAGTCCAAAACCTGGGGCCTTGTTTTCACATAAAATGGTTACCTTAACTTTTTGACTCACAACGTTCATCCCCGTATAACATTTTTTTGGATATGAACACATATCTACAACCCTGCTTGTCCAGAAAGCTTTTCCCTTCCCTGATATACATCTTATCATAGTTTTACCATTTCTTTTCTAGAAAAATCCTCCAAACTGCTCCATCCACCAATCCCAATAATGAAAACATTATTTATTTTACCGACATTGCGCAGATAAATCCCCCGTCAGTCCGGCCGGTACGCACTGCGGAAGCCTCCAAAGCCAGGGCTTCTTTTTCACGTTCAAAATCAAAATCCGGTGGCACGAATAAAGCAGCTTTGCCCTGCACTTGCCGGCCTGGCATGGCCGACAGCAGTTCATTTAAGGTATAAAAACGGGCACTGTTGAAAACATTTGCGGGATCCCGGCGTGCCTTTTCAACATAGTAGTGCCACCAAGAACTGTTTCGGCCGATCATACCCACCACTAACCTACCCCCACTTTTAAGCACGCGAAATGACTCGTGCAAAACTGCCAAAAGATTGGAAACAAATTCAAAAGCTGTCACCGAAAGAACCAGATCAAAGATTTCACCCTCAAAGGGCAGCTGTTCGGCATCTGCTTCTATAAATTGCACCTTCAAACCAGAAGTTTTTGCTTTCTCCCGAGCTTGTCCCAACATTGCCTGGGAAATATCCACCCCCACAACATCCAAACCTTTACGGGCCAGATCCAGGGAATATTGCCCCGTGCCACAACCTACGTCAAGCAACTTCAATCCTTTTTGCGGTTTCAAATAAGCATAAAGATTTTCTCTTTCGATCCGATCTACGATGCGGCCTTTAGACGTGGTATACCACAAGTCATAACTGTCAGCTGTCCGGTCATATAGACGTTTCATTTTTGGCCTCTTCCACTATTTTTAGGCGTTTAGAAAAAAGGGGATTCCATCCGCCGTTTGTAACCAATACCACCAATACCATTGAACCTATGTTGTTTTGTTAAAGAAAGACGTTCCTATTTTGGCAAATTGCCTTACAGCTTTCCCGCCAGCAACCTGGTAGAAGTTGTAACATCTATCTTATCAAAACCTTGCCTAAATGAAAACCCTGTCACAAAATTTTTTTAGTATTAAAAACTCTGGCGGTAAAAAATTCTTTTATAGTCACAATTTCCCGGCATCCTTTTAACAGCACGGGGCATTTTGGGATTACAATAAATTTTCCTGTTCTGGTATTGACAGCGAAACCCCTTTGTAGTATTATAAATAATAAATAATATTTCGCCAGCCAAAGGAGCGTGAGTTTAAATGCCTACGTATGAATTCTTATGTAAAAACTGTGAAAAGAAATTTACAGTAATGACTTCTATTTCTCAAAGAAACCAGGTGGAGTGCCCCTACTGCTCTTCTTCCGATTTGCAGCAGGTATTCGGCAATTCCTTTTTCTTTATGGGAAACAAAAATAAAGGTGGCTGTCAATCCACCCCACCCTGGGGCGGCTTTAGCTGAGGATAAATTTAATGGGAGCAGTATGCTTCCCTCATAAAAAAACCTTTACAAAATATTTCAAGAACCAAAGAGAGGAAAAAATGTTTAACGGAAAAGAAGTCCGCAATTTGCGTAAAGAAAGAAATTATTCCTTGAAAGAACTTGCCGCAAAAAGCCGCATTTCTATTTCTTATTTAAGTGAACTGGAAAGAGGAAATAAAAGACCTTCGCTTTCCACCATAAAAAAACTGTCCACTGCTTTAAATGTTTCTTCCAGGGAATTTATGGAACAAAAAAACAGCGAAGGAATCACCCTTGGCGAACGCATTAGAATGTACCGTGAAGAAAACAAACTTAGCCTGAAAGAACTCGCCAAAGCTTCACAAATATCTTATTCCTATCTGTGTGGGATTGAAAAAGGATTTGCCTTGCCTTCAATCAGAAGCCTTAGAAAAATCGCTGCTGGTTTGAATATTCCACTGAACAATTTGATATCCACAGGCTCAGATCTGGGAACAAAACTAACCGGCATCCGCAAGGAGCATGGTCTTAACAAATCTCAATTGGCCAAGAAATCCGGGGTTTCTCCCGGATTAATCGGAAAACTGGAAAAAGGCGAAGTACAACCTTCCTTGCAAACGATAGAAAAGATCGCTTCAGCTTTAGAGGTTTCTCCATGTTATTTTATTGTTGAAGACGATGGGTTACAAGAACTGTTGCATCTTTTAAGCCCGGAAACAAGAAGTTTGCTTTTAGATAATAAAGTGCAATCTGTTTTGAGGATGCTCCGCCAATGCAACGAAAAAGAATTCCGCTTTATCCTGGATTTTATTAAAATGTTAAAACAAGCAAACTTATGCGATCAAGAGTGATTTTAAACCAGGGGGGTACTCCTTCAAACAAGGTGTACCCCCCGTTCTTCTTTTAGTTCTTTAGACTTACAAAATTGTGAGGTTCACAGGTATGCCGCCCAGGAAACGAATTGAAATTTTAAGAAAAAAAATAGAAGATTTAAAACAAAGGCTTCCCGCCCACTCTGTACAGCCCCGTATATTACAGGAACTAGAACAGCTGGAAGAAGAACTGGAAACCCTACTGGAGGGACGCAATTCCCGGCAAAACCGGTAAAGAAAACTATCCTTCTGTTTCATTTTTTCGTTCCCGTTGGCTCAGGCTGTTTGGGTTTTTCCTTCCTTTTACAGCCAAGGCGATCGCTCTGGAAATAAAAACCAGCAGGGCAAGCGGGATCAATATGGGAAGTGAACCGATAATAAAGACGACAAAGCCGGAAACACCTTTGATAAGGCGGTTTGTGTTCAAGGCAAAAAAGCTGCCGATCTTTTCCCAGGTGCCAAGATCTTCAACTAAAGAGGTGGTCAAAGGATCCTTTTCCTGCAGGTGTATATTGATGGTAGAATAGCTGACCTGTTGCTGCAGATGCCTAAATTCAGCGACCATGGACTCCAGATCACCACGGACCCTCCACAGCTCTTTTTCAACTTCGAGGACCTCCTCTACCTTATCCGCCTTTTCCAAAAGTTCACGTAGCCTTTTCTCCTGGGCCTCCATGGTTTTTATGCGCGCTTCCAGATCAACATATTGCAGGGTCACATCTTCTTCGCTAAAGCTCGTATCCCTTACTTTTCCTACCTCGCCTAACATGGCCAGAGCTGTTTCGAATTGATCACCGGGAACGCGCAGCGTAATATGCCCGGCCCTACGCTCCTGGGTAAGATCATAAAACTCCAAAGAAGATACATACCCTTGAAGCTGTTCCGCTTTTTGCCGGATCTCTTCAGCAGCCCTTTCGATGTCAGAGATAACAAGCGTAAGGTGAGCACGGCGTATTTTATACTGTGGGGACTGTTCTGTCGAGACGGGTTCGTTTTCCGTATCCTCGCCACTGAAAACCGTAGAGGTAACAGTTATTGATTTGGCATCGCCGTAGCC
The DNA here is from genome assembly GCA_012798755.1 of Bacillota bacterium. Taxonomy (GTDB): domain Bacteria; phylum Bacillota; class Dethiobacteria; order DTU022; family UBA8154; genus UBA9862. The sequence continues at coordinate 18,434 of JAAZMP010000021.1, read as the reverse complement.
ACCCCGCAAAACCTCCGGAGATTGCGGCATAGCCTCTTCAGTCGCGGCGCTTTGATCTAAGCCCGGAGCACTTTTGGGCATGGAAGCACTGCACCCGGCTGCAGTAAGAATAACAAAGACCATGATTAAAGAAAGCAAAGGAAAAAATCCAGGTGACGCGGGAACGGTTCTGTCACCTTCAGTGTTTTTTTTAATGCCACCTTTAATGCCACCCAAAGAAAAAAACCGCCTCTTAGCCGCACCTTTTCCGACATCCTTGGATTTAAACATTTTAGCCATCCCCACCTCATTTATCACAATAGAAACGGGGACTTCCCCCTCCTTCATGCTTTTATTTATAACCATACTATAATGACGCCCCGTGACAAAAACGGTTCCCTTGTTACTGGTATGCAGGACACAGGCAGGTTTTGAAAAAAAACATTTTTCCAAAAATGGTTTTTACACACTTTAACGATTTTGTGTCACCTTCATAATGCAAAAAATAAAGAGATGGGGACATACCTCCAACGGAAGAATGTCCCCTAAAATGCTTGAAAGCCCTGGTTGATAACACGTAGAGGCAGACAACCTTGTCCGCCTCTACAATTTATGGCATTATTGCACTTCCCACTGGCGAACCGGGTCGTTCCCCCTATCCAAGATAATATAGGGGTATAAACCCGTGTCACATCCACTAGTATTCTTTAACGCTTGCCCAGTTCGTTGATTTTGTTAAGAACCTCAGCTGCAGCCTCCCCGAAATTATCGACATCTTCCGGAGTAAAATTGCACAAGGCAAGACGTTCCTCATCCAGGCCCACATCTTTAAGAATAGATTTAACCCTTTTGACACGTTGTTCGGCCCAGTAGAGAGTATCCTGGAAAGGACATTTTTCGGCAGCATCATCGCCGGTTTCAGCACAACCGGCCACGACAACCGCATCAGCACCATACTGGAAAGCCTCCAGAATATGGGTCGTATCGATTTTAGAGATACAGGGGAATTTGACGACTTCTACATTATCCCCTTTGTTCTTCAAAAATCCTTCGTTAAATCCGGGCAAAGCATAGGCACCCAAGCCACAGGATAAAATCAGCACCGCCGGAGAACCGTTCCTGGAAGCCACCAATTTTTTGACGGCAGGTTCGATCTGCTCTTCCGCTTCAGCGATATAGGGAGCCCTAAATTCAATAGCAAGGTTGGGACAAACAGTGAGACAAAGTCCGCAGGCCTGGCATTGATGATCACGGATCATCAGATCGCCCTGATCGCTTACCACCGGAACATTATAGGGGCAAGTGCGCAGGCAGGTAAGGCAGTCCGCACATTTTTCCACGACCCGCAGGGCCCCGGCAGCACACCCCAAACAGCGCAGGCTTTCCCAAACTGCCATAGCCATGGTATAACCTTTTTCTACCGGTTGGAAGTTTTTGGAACGTTCTTCAGGGCTTACCATGGGAATCACATGGCGGGCTACTTTTTTAACATTTTCGGCAACATCTTCGGCCAACTCCGGAAGGGGGACATCTTCTTCAATCATAGAAGAAACAAAAGGTTTATCTTCCAAATAATTGTTAATAGCCATAGCAGCCACCCTGCCGTTGGCCATAGCTTCTACTGCCGTGCTGGGGCCAATGACGATTTCCCCGCAGGCAAAAACATTTTCCAGAGGGGTTTTCATCGTTGCCGGATCAAACTCTAAGCGGCCTCTTTCATCAACGGGAATGTTAGCCTTTTCTACCGCTTCCAGGTCAGAACCCTGGCCAATAGCAAAGATAACTGTATCACCAGGGATAACCATGGTGTTCTCTTCGTTGTATGTGGGAGCAAACCTTCCCTGATCATCAAATACAGAAGAACATTCTTTTAATTCCAGCCCCACAATGGAATCGCCTTCAATTTTAACAGCTTTCGGTCCCCAGGAATTATTAAATTCCACACCTTCTTCCTGAGCCTCTTCGATCTCCCAGGAGAAAGCAGGCATCTCTTCGTCTGATTCTAAACAAGCCAACCTTACCTTGGCCGCTCCGCAGCGCACTGCTGAGCGAGCCACGTCCATGGCCACATTGCCACCGCCAATGACGATGACTTCGCGTCCGTCAAGCCTGTAGTTTTCTCTTTTGGCCGCCTTCAAAAATTCCAGGGCTAAAAGAATGTCTTTATGATCCGCCCCCGGAATGGGCAAACCACGGCTAGCTGTAAGGCCTACAGATATAAGTACAGCCTTAAAGCCTTCTTTTTCCAGATCCTCCAATCCAAAATCGGTACCAAATTCGACTTCGGTTTTAAATTCCACGCCAATTTTTTTCAGGTTATCAATATCTTGTTCAACAGTTTCGTCCGGAAGACGATAAAGAGGAATAAAGTTGCGTGGAGCACCGCCTAAGTATTTTTCCCGTTCAAAAACTGTTACTTTGCAGCCTTCTGAAGCAAGATCAAAAGCGGCAATCAATCCCGCCGGCCCTGAGCCGATGATCGCAACCTTTTTAGCAGGGTCCACATCAGCCGGGGGGGCAAAATCCGCCTGGCCAAATTCTACTGCCGCCCTTTTCAATCCCCGGATGGAAAGGGGTTCGTCCACATTATTGCGCCGGCATTCATCTTCACAATGGTGTGCGCAAATAGTCCCGCATACTGCTGATATGGGGTTTGATCTTTTAATAACTTCCAGGGAACGATCAAAATCCCCGATAGCTATCAAACGTAGGTACTCTCTAACGTCCTGGTGAATGGGACAAGCCACCTGACAGGGGGGCACCCCGGGAGAACCTTCTTTTAATGCATTTGCGTTGCTGCTGTTCGCCATCTAGTTCACTCCTTGTTAAAAGTTGTTCAAGTTTTCCTTCTGTGATCCGCTAAAGCAAAAAATTAAAGATGAGCCTAACCCCCTACTTTGTACTTCCTTATCTTAAATCCTTTTTACCCTGTTTTATTTGTTTTCCTTCTTTATATTATTAATTCTTCTTCAAATAATTTTTTCCTGCCCCGTAGACAAGCTTTTTTCGTTTAAGCTTTGCTTCTATTGTAACCTTTTTCCCTTTTACGATCATCGCCAGTCTTCAAAAAATTTGCTTTCCTATTTTTATTAAAGGAATTAAGATATGAAAAAGCGAAATTATTAAGCCTGTAGCACAATAGATATTCATGTTTTCTGTCGTTTCAGGGAATATAATTTTCTTCCATGCAAAATATCCGAAGGGGGGTTTAAGCCATTTTGCAGTAAAAATGGCAGTAAAAAAATGATCTTAGTGCCTTATAAAGATAAAAAACCACACGTGGCCAAGGGGGCTTACGTAGCGCCGACGGCGGTGCTTGTCGGCGATGTAACCATCGAAGAAGGCGCCAGTATCTGGTTCGGTGCCGTTTTAAGAGGAGATATTGGTTCTATACTTGTAAAAAAAGGTGCCAACGTCCAGGATAACACTGTAGTCCACCTCAAACTTCCCGGAAGCCAGGCCATAATTGGCGAGGATGCCACCATAGGCCATGGCGCCATATTGCACGACTGTACTATCGGCAAAAGAGCCATCGTAGGAATAGGTGCCGTGGTGTTGGATTTTGCCGAAGTGGGAGAAGAAGCCATCATTGCCGCCGGAAGCGTCGTGGGTGATAACGCCGTAATTCCCCCTAGACACCTGGCAGCCGGCGTTCCTGCAGAAGTTAAAAAAGAGATCTCCGGGAATTCCCTATGGTATATCAAGGTAGCCTCCGAAACCTACCACCAACTGCGGGATGACTATTTGGGACAGGGCACCTGATACCAGAATAAAAAACGAAGTCCTGGAAAATTTTTAGATTTTTTGCCACGTTGCCACGTTCAAATACCATAAAAAATCAACACGTATTTGGACAAAAACGTTGTTTTTACCTGTTTTTTAAATAGAGCATTGCGAGTTTTTGTGCGGCCTGCAAAACACTGTCTTGTAATTTTGTTGATTGCTGCACAGCTCGGTACATGCCGGCTATTAACAAGATTGGGCTATGAGCAGTACACCAGTAGCCTTTTTTCGTATTGACCCACATCCAATCCTATTCTTTGATAGGGGTAGCCGACCCTACCCATCTGCCCGCAGGTATCGCAACAATGCCACAGGTACAGCGAACAGACAGGGTCGCCTGCCCCTACATGCTATCAACTAGGACGCTTTTAGGGTAGAATCCCCAAGACGCCTTTTTCGGCAATTTCAAATCGTCCACCCCTATCAACCGAAGGTGACACTAGAACCGTCCCCTGTCATGTTTGCCTGGCAGCCAAAATCATTTTTTTAGTTTCCCCATCAGATGAAGGCGCAGCAAAAGCAGGGCTGTCTGGGCTGCCCGCTCTTTGATATCCTGGCGGCTGCCCCAAAATTCATAGCGGCGGCATGAACTTAAATTTTCTGCTTCCAAGGCAATATAAGTTAGCCCCACAGGCTTTTGCGAAGAACCCCCTCCCGGACCGGCTACCCCTGTAATGCTCACGCCGATATCGGCATGACATAGCCGGCGTACCCCTTTGGCCATCGCTTCCGCTACCTCCGCACTGACGGCTCCCTTATCCTCTATAACCGCCTGTTTAACACCAAGAATGTTTATCTTGGCCTCATTGCTATAGGTAACCAGGCCGGCAAGCAGGTAACGGGAACTACCGGAAATGTTGGTAAGACGATGGCTTAGAAGCCCCCCGCTGCAAGATTCCGCCAGTGCTATAGTCTTGCCTTTTTCCCAAAGAAGGCGTGCCACGGCAAGTTCCAGCACATCTTCATCTTCCCCATAGATATACTCCCCTAAGACATCTTTTATTTCTTCAGCCTTGGAGGTAAGAAGGGATTCAACCTCTTCTTCAGAGCCGCCACGGGCCGTAAGGCGCAAATGAACCTCCGCCCTTTTAGCCAGAGGCGCGATCGTGGGATTGTCTTGTTTTTCCAACAAGGGCTTAATTTTTTCCGCCATATCTGACTCACCCAAACCAGCTATGCGCAGCACCTTAGATCTTAGCAGGGCTATCTCTTTTTGTTCCTGTAGTTTTTCTCGGAGCAGGGGAATAACCTGTTCTTTAAGGATCGGAAGCAATTCACGTGGAGGCCCCGGCAACAAGACAATAACTTTACCTCCATCCTCCAAATAGATGCCCGGAGCGGTCCCTCTTTCGTTCGGCAATATTTTGCCTCCTTGGGGCACCATCGCCTGTCTTAGGTTCATCTGCGCCATGGGGCGTTTGAAACGTGCGAATATCTCTCGCAGTTTCTGCACCCAGTAACTATTTTCCTTAAGGGGAAGCCCTAAAACCGCCGCAACGGTCTCGCGGGTGAGATCGTCATCGGTGGGCCCCAAACCCCCGGTTAAAATAACCAAATCTGCCCTTTTCAGGGCCTGGGTAAATACATCAGACAGCCTTGGGGCGTTATCGCCGACAACCGTCTGATAATAAACCCCTATCCCCAGAGAAAACAATTCCTGGGCGATATCCTGGGCATTGGTGTTGATTATCTGCCCCATGAGCAACTCCGTGCCAACAGAAATTATTTCACAGCGCATCTTTAACGACGCACGCTCCTCTTTTTTTATATTTTAAATCACTACTTTATTTTAACATACCTTTCAGAATGATACCTTGAATAACTTGGCACTTCTACAAAATAACCCGCCAATATATATAAAAAATGAAAATCTGTAGCTGAAAACGTACGGCTGCTTATCTTTCAGATAGTGGACATTTGCCTCGGAAACTTAAAACCCCAGGGAAAAACACCTGGGGTTTTAAGTTATACTATCCCCGTATATTTGGACATTCATAAAGAATTGTAATTTTTAAAAGCAAATGGATTAAACAAAAATGAGAGTAAGAAATAATAGTTTATTGTAAAAGTGGATTATTAAGGAGGTAATTTTAGAAGTATATTCGGTGTTGAAAATTATTTTACATGGCAAATTCTTGTTCTTCAATAAATTTTTTCCTAAGTTTGGGTTTGTCTATTTTGCCGTTAACATTGCGGACAACATCGGCAAATACAATTTTTTCCGGCCATTTATATTTAGCCAGTTTTTGTTCAGTGCAAAACTCGATCAATTCTTTTTCCTCAAGATTTTTCCCGGGATAAAGCTGTACTATGGCCATGGCTATTTCTACAAACCTTTCATGAGGATATCCTATCACCGCAGCATCAGCGATTGCCGGATGCCGCTGCAATACATCCTCTATTTCTGCGGGAAATATGTTTTCTCCCCCTCGTATGATCAGATCCTTCTTCCTGTCGGCAAGAAAAATGTAGCCCTGTTCATCTGCCCATACCAAATCTTCGGTGTAAAGCCAACCATCCTTGATACTATTCGCAGTCATTTCCGGATTTTCATGATATTCCTTCATGACTCTGGGGCTGCGCAAAATAAGTTCGCCTACCTCACCTAGCGGAACATCTTTTCCATTGTCATCAACAATTCTGGCTTCAACGTTGAAAGTGGGCCTACCGATAGAACCCGGCTTAGTCAAAATGTCTTCATCGTAAAGCTGCACTGAACCGGCTCCTCCTCCTTCGGTAATCCCGTACATGTTACCCGTCCTGAAAGGAAACAGCTCCTTCATGTCCCTAAAAAGAGAAGTGGGTATCGGCTGTGCGCCAAGGTGCATGGTGCGTAAATGAGAAAGGTCATAGTCATTAAGATCGATTTTTCCTTCTTTTACTGCGTTTACCAAATCAGACATGGTAGGAACTACAACCTGGCCCTCATTTACTTTTTCATCGCATGTCACCCTCAACCAAAATTCGGGATCTCTGACATCGGGCAGAATAAGGGTAGTACCCCCTGCAAGATAAGGTGCAAAATTTAGGAAAAAGCTTCCGCTGTGAAAAAAAGCATGTGGATTTAAATAAATTGTTTCATGCCCCAAACTGTAAGTAAGAGCTATACTGATACCAATTTGATAAAGAGTGTCGTGGGCCTGGCAAACAGATTTAGGAGGACCGGTCGTCCCAGAGGTAAACATCAGCGCTGCGGGATCAAATTTATCAACATTGACCAAGATATCAGTAGGATCGCCATTTTTTACTATATTAGAATAAAGGATCATATCCTCCGGAACCTGTTCGCCAATACAAATATAGAAATTAATACTAGCCATTTTATCCCTAATGGGCTCTATTATTGGTAGAAAGCGCTCATCTAAAATGAAAACCTTAGGGCTGCAGCTCTTGGCAGCATGTAAAACGTCCTCGCTGGCAAACCGAAAATTAAGGGGAACCGCCGCGGCACCAACCCTCAAAATAGCATGGTAGGTTATCACCCATTCTAGACTGTTCAACTGCAAGTGAAGTACAAAATCGCCCTTTTGCACGCCGGCTTCATTCTTAAGAAAATTCGCTACCCTGTTCGTCTCCTCATTATACTCCCTCCAGGTCAGGCTTCTCCTTTGTTTTGGAGGCCGCACCTCAACAAGATACTCTTTTTCCGGGTATTTCTTTGCATTGACAATACCATACTTGGCAAAATTCATTTTTCTTCTTACCTCCTTAAAGTGATTGTACTGAGACATACCAATGTCAGACATCCGACATTTGCATGTTAGCACTTTTACCCAATCTTGTCAATGGCCTTAATAGTCTATACAGTCAGTCTATTTTGCGCTCTAGTATTCTTCGATAGCCATGGCGTTCCATTATTCAAAATATTTATCTTTATAAAAAGGGATTGGCTGACCTTTTTGACCAGTCAATCCCTTTTTATTAATCCCGTCTTTTAGGATGATAACCACAGGTGTTAAAGCAACAGCTTTAATAATAAAGCAATTTCACGCATAGTCGCAATAGTTACAAATAGGTGAGATGTATCCAGCGCTAGGCACTGTACCTTTCCCGGAGAAAGCGATGCACAATTTTTCCGGTAGCCGTTCTGGGCATTTCTTCATCGGGAATAAAGCTTATGGACTTGGGACATTTATAACCAGGCAATTTTCCCCTGGTAAACTGCATAATTTCCTTTGACATCTCTTTACTTGATTCATACTCTGGTTTTAAAACGATGACCGCTTTGATAGATTCTCCCCATTTTTCATCGGGAACGCCGATTACAGCAACATCTTTTACAGCCTCATGAGAGGCAATGGCTTCTTCGATTTCGGAGGGGTAAACATTTTCCCCTCCGGTAATAATCATATTCTGCTTACGATCCACCAGGTAATAATAGCCCTCTTCATCCTTTCTTCCCATATCTCCCGCTGTGCACCATTCACCGCGGAAAACTCTTTTCGTTTCCTCAGGATCTTTCCAGTATGTTTGAAAAACATGTGGGGAACGGGTATACAATTCGCCGACTTCCCCGTCCGGAACCTCATTGCCGTCCTCGTCCATAAGTTTAACCCTGTCAACACCAAAAATTTCCTTGCCGATCGAACCTAGTTTGCGTAGCTGGTCTTCCGGACGCAAGTATGTTATAAGTCCAATTTCCGTAGAGCCGTAAGCTTCCCAAAGCTCTGCCGAGGTAAAATAGTCCATGATGGCCATTTTAAGTTCCTTCCTGGCCGGAGCTGAGGAAATAACCAAATGCCTGATACTTGTCACATCGTATTTATTTTTTACTTCATCCGGTAGTGACAGCATGATGGCATAATGCGTAGGTACCATGGAAGAAAATGTGGGCTTATGTTTTTCGATAGTCTGCAGCAGATCTTCCGCATCAAAACTGACAGTGTTATAAATCATGACCGGTGCCGAAACATAAGTGTAACAAAAAGAATAAAAAATGGAATTGACATGGCAGGTCGGCATAACCAAAATCGGTTTATCCGAGGGTAACACACCCATGTTGACATTGCTTAGCAGGTAGTGGGCAATATAGCTTTCGTGGCTTCTGACAACTCCTTTGGGCCTCCCCGTTGTTCCGGAAGTATACATGATGGTCCAGGGATCTGCTGCATCCACCATGACGGCAGGTTCCTCGGGTGAACCTTTTTGCAAAATATCCTCATAGCTTTGGTAGTTTATGGGGGTTTTTTTGTTTCCTAAGCAGATAAAATTATCTTCGGGAACCGTTTTCAGTTTGGAACGAATGCTTTCTATTCTTTCGATAAACGGTTCTTCAATAATGAAAGCTTTGCATTCCGCATGGTTGACTATGTACTCGATTTCCGCAGGCGAAAGCCGAAACAGTATGGGAACGGCTACTTGCCCCCCCTTGGAGCATGCTGCATATATTTCCATCCATTCGACCCGGTTGTAGGATAAGACAGCCACCCTATCACCATAGCTCACACCCATATCTTCTAAGGCTCCGGCCAGGCGACATGTACGTTCGTTCCATTCCTTGAAGGTGAAGCTTTTGTACTTATCCTGGCAGCCAAGCTTATGAGGATAGTTCAAAGCGTTCATCTTTAAAACAGTTCCTACAGGCAGCCATTTGCTTACAGTCATTTTTAACCCTCCTGATGTTGTTTTTGCTGTTTTGCTTCCTTAGAACGCCAAAACCACTCTGCCTTCCTACTTGCTTACCCGTTTTCTCGGTAAGACGATGCCATTGACCACATATTTGGGCTCTTCGCCTGCCATCGCACGCTTGATATTTTGCAGCGCCTCTTCCAACATGCGAGCAAAGGAAGCAGCGGTAACTCCGGCAATATGAGGTGAGGCGATAAGTTTTTCTTGGGCCGCTTCTGACAAATTCAGAAGAGGGTGACTCAAAGGCGGCGGATCCGGCGAAAAATTATCCACGGCTGCCCCGCCTAGGTGCCCGCTTTCCAGCGCTTCTGCCAGGGCAGCCTGATCAAGAACATCGCCACGGGCAGTATTAAGAAGCAGTGTCCCCGGCTGCATAAGAGCTATTTCAGCTTTGGAAATCAACTGGCGGGTTTCTTCACTTAAGGGAACATGCAGACTGATAATTTCATTGCTGCGCAGTAACTCTACAAAGGGAAGGTAAGTAACGTTCAATTCATCTTCCAGTTCTTTGGGTGGACGGTAAGGATCATAGTAGCTTACCTTGGCCCCCATAAATACAGCCAGACGGGCTACATGGCGCCCAATTGTTCCCAAACCGACCAAGCCGATCTTCGTACCTCTTATCTCATTTAGCCCCATCCTGATAAATTTTTGTTCAATTTCATAGTGCCTGCCGGCTTTAACCTCCCTGTCTCCCTCTAAAAATTTTCTTTGCAGTGCAACTATCGCCCCAATGACAAACTCAGCTACAGTGGTGGCATTTTGTCCGGGAGTATTGGCCACCGGGAGTCCGGTTCTTTTGGCGGCAGCAATGTCGATTTTGTCAAAACCGGCCCCAAATACCTGAAGAAGACGCACTGAAGGAATATTCTGAATTACCTGCGCAGTAATGGGTGGGTTAGAGGCAGGCACAATTAAAAAATCTGCATCCTGGCTGGCCCTAATAATTTCTTCTTCTTCATGTTCTTCAGAAAAAACCAAGTTCCACTCCGGCGGGATCTCCGCTTTGCTTCTTTCGAATAATCCCGGCGATAAAAAGCTGACTACCTTTGGCATTATTTTGCTCCTTTCTGCTCATCAGAGCTTGCCTTTTTGCTGTGACTTCAATGGATCCGGTTTCCGATGTCTGACATAGCTACATTTTACATATATATTAATTTCTTTAGACAATTTTGTCAAGTGATACTTTTTAATTAATATAAAAAACTTCTTTCCATGAAGGTATCTATGAAACCATAGCGGAATATATAATTTTATAATCTTCAGGAAGCATAGATTGGGAGGTATGAACATTGACCAACAATAAAAATACGCATGTAAATCCTTTTCAAGTGGCCCAGCATCAGATCGAACACGCCGTAGAACAATTAGGGCTTCCGCAGGATGTTTACGAACGGCTTAAAAATCCTGACCGCTTCATGGAAGCTGCCATACCGGTAGAAATGGACGATGGTAAAATACGTGTTTTTACTGGTTACCGTGCCCAACACAATAATGTTTTAGGACCCTATAAGGGAGGAATACGCTTCCATCCCGAAGTAGATGCTGATGAAGTCAAAGCACTGTCTATCTGGATGACCATCAAATGTGCTGTGGCCCAGGTGCCTTTTGGAGGTGGAAAAGGTGCCGTAGCATGCAATCCTCAGCAAATGTCCGCAAAAGAAATCGAACGCCTAAGCCGGCGGTATATTTGGGCTATGTCTCCTATTTTGGGATCAAAGGTAGATATCCCGGCCCCGGATGTAAATACAAACGCGCAGGTAATGGCCTGGATGGCAGACGAGTACAGCAAAATCCGCCAATACAATGATTTTGGCATCGTTACCGGCAAACCTTTAGAGGTGGGAGGTTGCATAGGCAGGGAAGCTGCCACGGGGAAAGGGCTTGCCTACGTTATCCGTGAGGCTGCCAGAGCAAAAAATTTGTCTCTTAAAAATGCTGTGATCGCTTTGCAAGGATTTGGTAAAGTAGGCTCGGCTACAGCTCGTTTCCTGGGGAAATTAGGCTGCAAAATTATTGCTGTCACCGACATTTTCGGAGGTGTCTACAATAAAAACGGACTTGACCCCGAAAAATTATCGGAATACTGTAGGGAAACAGGTTCTGTTAAAGATTTCCCCGGGGGAACGGATATTGGCAACGAAGAGCTTTTTGCCCTGGATTGTGACATCCTCGTCCCAGCAGCGCTGCAAAACCAGATCACTGCAGAAACAGCCCCCGGGATAAAGGCCAAAATCATCGTTGAGGGAGCAAATGGCCCGACAACCCCGGAGGCAGATGTTATTCTCAAAGAAAAAAATATTTTTGTGGTTCCCGATATTCTGGCTAACAGCGGAGGGGTTACCGTTTCATATTTTGAATGGGTACAAAATAACTATACCTATTACTGGACAGAAAAAGAAATTGAAAGCCGTCTGGAATTAAAAATGGTTGAGGCATTTAATCATGTTTTTGCTTACATGAACCAGTTGGAAAATAATGTTACCATGAGAGAGGCAGCCTTCATGTATGCCCTGCAGCGCCTGGCCGAAGCTATGAAGATGCGGGGATGGTGCGGATAAAATAATTGCGCGGGATTTTTCCGTTTGATAAATTAAAAAACGAATACAGGAGCAGGGTGTTATCCCTGTTCCTGTATCGCCCAAAATGAAAAACATTTTCTACTGCAACGGAAAAAGTATGATACAATACTAGGCAGATTGGCTATTAAGGTGGGAGCGATTTTGATGGATCACGATGACAGCATCCTGGAGAAACTGTACCACCAATACTTTAACAGGACTTACCGCACCGCATACCTTGTCACCGGCGATCATCAGATGGCCGAAGATGCAACCCAAGAAGCTTTTTTAAAGGCTTTTGCTAAACTGGACACCCTCAAAGATATAAATAAATTTGGTGCCTGGATAAGTGTAATCGCTTCCAATCAAGCCATTGACTTTTTAAGAAGAAGTAAAAGAATAATCTTCAGCAATAATATTTTTCTGCATGCCAACGGCAACCCCGGAACCTCCCCCCAGGAATCATGGGAAAAAACAGAATCAAGTCAAGAAGTAAAGGAAGCTCTTTTAAAGCTAGAACCAAAAGAAAGAAAAATATTGGTTTTGAGATACTTTAACGAGCTGAGTATTAAGGAAATTTCAGCACTGACCGGTTCACCTACAGGTACAGTCAAGTCCCGGCTGTTCCGCGCCCGAAAAAAAGTAAAATCTTTACTGCAACCCAGCAAGGACTGTAAACGTCAACTAGGTAGGGCCTCAAAAAAATATCGGGAAGATCTTCACCTGAATTCCAGGAGGAGATAGAGTATGTTAAAAATATTCAAAATAAAAAGGCTGGAAAAAAGGCTGCGCATAGCCTTTCGGAAAATAGAAGAGGAAATATCGCCCCCCTCAAGCCAAAAACTCTGGGCAGAACTGCAAAAACGCCCTGAATTCGCCAAACTGCGGGAAATAGAAAGGAACCTCGCCCAAACATCCCCAGGCTGGCAACATGGAAAAAAAGAATATGACAGTTTTTGGAAGAAACATCGCTATATAGCAGGACTGGTGGCAACTTGTTTTGTGCTTATAGTAATTTTCACCAAATTCGCTCCCCCCTACGGGAAAGCAGGGGATCTTGCCGAAGAATTGTTGCCCCCTGATAAAAGCATAGAAGAAAAAATGGAAATAAGCATGCAAGATGATCCGATCACATTCCCGGAAGAAACAAAAACTCCGGAAACACCCTTGCAAACACATTCCCTCCGTGCCGGGGATATCCAACCCGATGACGTTGGGGGCAGCGGAACTGTATCACCCAGGGAAGCCCCGCATACTTTTTCCAGCAACCAACAAGAAAAAACACCGGAATACAAAACCGGGGGAAATTTTGGGCTTGGTGAGGGTTTGCAAATGCAGCAGGAACTAGGAGCTCGCAGCAATGTACAGATAGATGCTGCAGCATCCGGCCAGGTTCAGGAGCTGTTGTTTCTGGAAGAAACAGCTTTTTCCCAAGCCGTAGAAGAAATAAGCCATTTATCGACTGAAGGAATATGGCGTATAAAACACATTCCAGATAAGTTATATTTTCAAAAGGGATCGATTGCTAAAACGGAAGACACACTTCTTACCGTTTATCAGAAGTATAAAGATAAAGAAGGGTGTAAATTCACCCTCATACAACAGTTTTTACCGGATGCCAGTGAAAAAAATACTGACGTGTCCGGTAGAACCAGCAGTCTGGATCAGCCCATCCAAGTGGGATCTTACAACGGCTACCTCCGACGTTTACAGCCTGATTTCCATGCTATAACCTGGTTTCAAGAACAATCCATAGTAACACTATCAGGGGAATTGGATGAAAAACAACTATATGACATACTTGCTTCTATGGAAGACAATGAAGGATCTTAGAGGCTTTCATTATATATATTCGTAGTAGCAAAGCGCCTTTAACAATGTTACGGTTTTTTGGAAAACCTTAACATTTACCATACCCTTACCACCCTTACCCTTGGAACAGCTACATTAAAATTCCACTTTTATAGGCAGTTCTCCCTCTTTTAGTCCCTTGGCCAGGCAGATCAAACAGGCCGAATCCCCTACCTGCGCAGAATCCATACTGATCAAATCATAGGGGTGACTTAACACGGGAATGGTATAATATTCATCCAGCGGTGCCGAGAAGTCAGCAACAATCACAATAGAATTTCTGGTACGTTCGATCCTTTTAATTTCCACGCTGTAGCCGCCGGTATTTTTTAAACCATAAGTGACAAAAATGTACACCTTCCCCTCTACTTTTTCCACCCTAATATTGGGTTTACTCCAGGGAATTTCCGCCCATTTACGAACCTGAAGCGGTAGCAGTGCCATATCTTGGGCTGGACGTTCAAAGGGAATAAAATCGCTGCTTTCTATTTCCACCGTTTTTTGCTCAACATCCCGGAAAACTTTTGCTTCGAAAAAATCCGCCAGGAAACCAATGGGAATCATTGTACAGCCCTGCACAACGGTAACCGGCGCATCCAATTCTATATATTTTTCATTGATCCATGCAAAGGATTTTCCTACTATTAACATTCCTTTTTTACCTTTCCACTCCACAAAAACTATGCCGCCTTCATTATTCCAATTTATTTCCGTTTTGAAAGCATCCAGCACCGGGTGCATAGGTATAAGCAATTGATCGTTTAGAAGCACAGGTGGCATATCAAGCTCTAGTTCTTCCCGATCTACAAAAACCTTGATATTTCCTTCGTGCGCTGACAGAGATGCAGGCATGGAAAAAATAATCATTACCAACATAGTCATTGCTGTAAAAATTATTGCTGTTTTTTTGTAAATCATCTTGTGCACAACGATCCCCTCCGTCATAAATATATAACGTATTAAAGTTAAAAAGGTTACTAACCTGCCAATTTTTTCCCGAACATGCAGTATATTTTCAACATCCGACAGCTTTCTTTTTCTAAAATTTTATTATATGATGGTTAGAAAGCTTTGAACCCATTAGAAAATACAGCCAAAAACACTGTTAAAAGGGGATACTTTGAAATCATGTTGAAAAATAAAACACTGGACAAATCTTCCTCTATAAGCCTGCGGCAACCAGACTTGAAAGGAGAAATAAAAAATGGTTTGCTTAGAAGTATTCCTATCATGTTTGGGTATTTCCCCATTGGATTTGCCTTTGGCGTTCTGGCCGTCAATGCAGGACTTGGCATTCTGGAAAGCGTTCTGATGTCACTGTTGGTTTATGCGGGTTCATCCCAGCTCATCGCCGTCAGCCTTTTGGCAGGCCAAGCCGGGCTTTTAGCTGTCACCCTTACAACTTTTTTAGTCAACCTAAGACATTCCTTGATGAGTGCTGCACTTGCACCCCATCTTGGCAACTTTAATATTCGACAGTTGGCCTTTTTTTCCTATGAACTTACCGATGAGACTTTTGCCGTTCACAGCCTGGACTTCAAAAAAGAAGAAAACCCGCCGCCACCCAGAGTTTTTACAATTAATATCCTTGCTCATTTTGCCTGGGTTGGCTATACCTTGCTGGGCGCTTGGACAGGCTCTGTTCTTACAAACCTTGAGGCATGGGGTCTGGATTATGCCCTTCCAGCCATGTTTATTGCACTGCTTATTTTGCAACTGGAAAACACAAAACGCATATACGTAGCCTTATTTTCTTTGATTTTTTCCACATTGTTTTCTTTAGGTCTGGGTGGGCATTGGTATGTGATCATTTCCACAGTGCTGGCTGCTTCTTTGGGGCTGGCACTGGAAAAGGCAAACCGGTAAAATGTTTTCAATGGCATCAAATTGGAGGGATTTTATAAGTGTTTAATCTTGACGGTAAGATTGTAATTGCTATACTTTTAATGACAGCCGTAACCTACCTGCCCCGTTCACTTCCCCTGTTGTTTCTTTCCGGGCGGAAGCTGCCTGCAGGTTTACAAATTTGGTTATCCTACATACCGGCTGCCGTCTTGGCGGCTCTGCTTGGTCCCTCTCTTTTCATTGCAGAAGGAAAGCTGACCTTGCACTTACCGGCAAATATTTACTTTTGGGCATCTCTTCCTTCCTTTGCCGTAGCCTTACTTTCCAGAAGTATGTTTTTGACCGTACTGGCCGGTATAGCCAGTGCTGCCTTGTTAAGATTATTTTTAGCATAATTGTAACTGTTCAAGGCAACAAATCGCGTGTTGATATTATTACAGAAATACCATGAACTATGCCAACCTCTTGTTTTTTTGCCATTTAACTGCTATAATTTGAAAGAGTAAAAGCCAAAACCGAATATACCGTGGGCCCGTAGCTCAGATGGGAGAGCGCTAGAATCGCACTCTAGAGGCCAGGGGTTCAACTCCCCTCGGGTCCACCAAAGGCAAATTGTATGGATGCCCATGTAATCGTAATGCATGGTCATCCATGTTTTTTATAAATCCCCATTTACAACCAACTGGTTCCCGGAGTACAGTCAAAATACAGTCCACCCGCTAGCAAAACCCAGAAGTTTAAATAACCTTGCCCTAATAGGATAAAAAGCTTTTGTATCTAAACTACCTAAATAAGCCTTTGTACGCCGGACGTCAACTGCCCTAATTTGATCAATTAAGACTATAGAACCTTTAGAATCTTTGGACAACAATGGGCACTTCTAGTTTATCATTACAGGGTTACCGATCCGAATCACAGGGATAACGTTGGTGGTCGGATCTATCATGTATAGATATGTTCTATTCCGTGTTTAATTGCAACTTTTTTTTACTTGGAATTTATCTATTTTAAATCTACATACAGCGACCCATCAGTGGCTAATGAAGCTAAAAAGACATGGGATATGTCATTAACCCCTTGTTCTTTTAGTTTATTTTCCAACCAGCTGATGGTAAGATTATTTTTTCGTAAGTTTTCCGGCAATATTTTTCCATCGGTAACGACAACAGATGGAAGGCCCTCGTATTGGGTTGGAATATTTAAGTCTTTAGGTGTCAAGGGCCTGCATTGGGATTTTTCAAGCACGCTTATG
Organism: Bacillota bacterium; assembly: GCA_012798755.1. Taxonomy (GTDB): domain Bacteria; phylum Bacillota; class Dethiobacteria; order DTU022; family UBA8154; genus UBA9862. Next base: position 1,535 of record JAAZMP010000021.1, on the reverse strand, counting down.
CTGCCGTCAACCTCCAACACAGCAAATTCAAGATCGCTAAGATTATAAATGCCTTTGTACCTCAAGGCAGCCAGCACCTCATCAATATTATAGTGCATTTTTGTTATATTTTCCTCTACCAACTTGCCATTTTTAACAAAAATCACTGGTTCACCTTCAAGCAATTTACGGGCTGGGCGGCTTTTGATTGCTAGTCTATCAGCCAACAAATCTGCGGCGGTGATGGCCATCGGTGCTAGAAAAATTTCTAAGCCCTGTGCTGGGTCGGTGATATAGTCCGAAAACAAATTCCCCATTATGTTCACCGTAAAAAAATCAAAATAGTTTAATTGAGAAATAGATTTACGTCCGGTGAGACGCAGAAGAGCTAGAGCAAAAACAAAAGATCCCAGGGAACGTTTTATTATAGACAACTTGAAACCCCCCATATTCTTATTCATTTCTTATTAAGTCCATTATCTTCTATTTTAATTCAGTTTCTACTGTCTTTTGTAATAAGCTGTCAATTTCTGCCGCCATTTTTAAGTTTAACTTTTCCATATTCCTACGGTAGATCTTGGCCTTTCGCTCCACCGCTATCAATTCCCCGGCATACACATTAATTTTGCAGCGGCGGGGAATATATGTTCCCACCGGCAACACAATTCTACTACCTGCAATTGCCACAGGCAGAACGGGAGATCCGGTTTTCAAAGCAAGATAGGCCCAACCGTGTTTAAAAGGCCTTAGGTTGCCGTCAAGGCTTACCCCGCCTTCTGGAAACAGCCCCACAACCCCTCCGTCAAGGAGACAGGACAAACAATGTTTTATGCTTTTTATGTTTCCCCGGTTGCTATTTACTGGAAGCGCCCCGCTGGTCCTTACAACTTGGCCCACCAAAGGAATTTGGAAAATATATGATGCCGCCAGAAAAGTAATTTTATGGGGAATACAAGCCATCAAGATCATAGGATCGAGGATGCTTTGATGATTAGCTACAATTATAAAAGGCCCCTTTTTAGGAATATTATCCCCGGAAACCTTCAGCCCTCCGGTCAACCCAAAAAATGTTTGGCAAAAAACCCTGTAAAAAGTATACACAAAAAACCAACGCCTTTTTTCTCCGTAATATCAGCCAACACCGACATTTACGCATCAGATTTATGGAACTGTTTCCACCCGGTTTTTGCCCCGGTTTTTAGCCAGGTATAGTGCTTTGTCTGCCAGCGAAAAATAGTTTTCTGTATCAGACTTACGAACATTGCCGGAGACCAATTGAGCAACTTGTTTAAGTACCCGATCCCCTACCAGATGGCCATAGGTATCATTTATGATTTTAAAATCATCAATATACACAAAAAAAGCAACGCTTTCCTTTTCACCAGTTGCAGAAAATTAAAATCCAGCGTTTCCTTTCTTTATTTTAGCACATTCCGCCCCGCAGGATATTAAAAAATGACCCTTGTTAAGATGTATACATAATCGCATTATTAAAACTTTCATTCAGGGTCACCTTCGTGTCAGAGAACCGTCCCCCTGTCAGGTCTTCGTGTCAG
>JAAZMP010000192.1 GCA_012798755.1 Bacillota bacterium | reverse complement strand
TATAGGCTATGCGTGAAATTACAATAGACGGTAAAGAAGTAAGGGTCAAGGCTACACCTTTGGCCCTTCTTTACTACAAACAAGAATTCGGCAGTGATTTGTTGGGCGATCTAGTAAAAATGCAAAACATAGAAGCTGATATGAGCCAAATTGATACCGTGGCGTTGCTACAGCTTATTTGGGCTATGGCAAAGGCTGATGAGCCGAAAGGCTTTCCTAGCTTTGAAAAATGGTTGTCTGGCTTTGAGAGTTTTGACCTGTCAGATGCGGAAATGTTTGTAGCCGTCATGGAGGAAGCCGCTGACGGCTTTTTTCGTGGACAGCAAGAAGTATCCAGAAAAAGAAAGCCCGGAAAGTAAGGAAACGGCAACCGTGCTTGACTTATTAGCCCTAGGCAAGCGTTCCGGGCTGACGTTCGAGGAAATGAACGAGCTTAGAGTCCGGGATTTGGTAGGGCTGGTTGAATCCTATGTTGGCACAAAAAAAGAAGGGCCGCGGGAAGCAACCCAAGAGGATATAGATGCTTTTTATGCTAGCATGTTTTAATATTCCTGCTTTAAAGGTATAATGTAGACAATTACCTGCAAAGGAGGAATAAGGTAATGATTAAAAATTTATTAATAGGTTTATTGGTAGCGGGACTGTTGTTGGCAGGATGTGGCGGGGAGGAATATAAGCTTAGTGAAGATAGCAAAATTACCGAGCAGGATGTGAAGCTGCTAAAAAAAAGCTATGAAGATATGGATAGTAACGAAAGGGCTCGGCTAATAACTATGCAGAAAGATATGACCGATAAGGAAAGGGAAGTGTTTAAAGAAGATTTTAGGCGGTTATATCTTGAAGAAATGGAAGGCGTTTACACATCTACAGAAAGAGCGAAAGAAGCCTTTGAAAAAAGCTGGGATTATGAAACAAGGAAACGGAAAGGCGAGCTAACAGAAGGAGAACAGGAACAGGAAGAAAAAATGAAAGAAAAAACAGAACAAACAATCGCAACCAGTGGAATTAAAAGCTCAATTCAATCAATCATTGATAATGCTGAGTATAAAAACACGCTAGTGGACAAGATTGTTATAAACGAAAATCTGGGGACCGATACGCAAGGTGATTATATTGCTTTGATTTATCTAGTATATGATATAAAAAATACTACAAAAACCGGCAATGAAATTATGAGGATGTATTCCGATGATTTAGTGGCAACAATGGCCCCAAAAAGTACCACAAGCATAAGTGAGGCAACTATATTTTGGGAAGATGAATATAATAATCGGACTGTTAAATATGCATATGAATACAAGGACGGGGGCTTTTATTTAACCGATGTAATGGGCGAATAAAAAAAACTATAAACAGTAAAAACAAATTTAATTTAAAGAGCCGCAAGGCTCTTTCTTCTATGCGTAAAAGGCAGGTGAGAACATGGCGAAAACAATACGTGGTATCAATGTCGTTATCGGGGCGGAGACAACCGGTTTAGGCAAGGCCCTGGAAGATGTCAACAAAAAAAGCAAAGATATTGCTACCGAATTGC
>JAAZMP010000191.1 GCA_012798755.1 Bacillota bacterium | reverse complement strand
TTTATCCGCACACTGCCCGATGGATATGACACCATCTTGGATGAGGAAGCCTCCAATATTTCGCAGGGGCAGAAGCAGCTTCTTACCATAGCGCGGGCCATCCTAACCGATCCGGCCATCTTGATTTTGGATGAGGCCACCAGTAGCGTCGACACCCGCACGGAACATCTAATTCAAAAAGCAATGGCCGCCGTGATGCAGGGGCGTACAAGCTTTGTTATTGCCCACAGGCTATCCACCATTCACCATGCCGATATGATCCTGGTCATGCACGAAGGCGACGTGGTGGAAAAAGGCACGAGTGCCGAGCTGCTGGACAAAGACGGGTTCTATGCCGAGCTCTACCGCAGTCAATTTAGCACTGCAGAAGAAAAAATTTACAACAAAACAGGTTGACATATTCCCACGACTGCAGTCGTGGGAATCCAGGGTTAAGCAGGGGATGCCTCTACAGCTCTTACAACTCCCGGCCCAACAGAAGATGCCCCTTCTATAAGTATATTAATGGCAGCGTTTCTATCCCTGTCGTGGCCTGCACCACCATGCCCGGGATGACAGCTTCAATGTGTAACGATTTCAAGGCGAGGTGGTTTTGATGTGTGGCAGCATTAAGGCAAGGCAGCGCTGATACCGTGGCGATCCGGCACCAAAACCCGGAATTACGAAGAAAAGGCAGTCTTGACATAGGTTCCGCACGGGTGATATTATTAGTCAAACTTTTAAAACTAAAAAGAATATTTGGCAACCCGCGCAATCCGCATCTAGGCCTTGTGCATGCCTACAAAAAATCAAGCAGGGGTATGAACCACTATGGAAATTAATAATCAGACAAGAAGCAATAATTTATACAGTGTTTTAATTATGGTTTTCCTGGCCACGGCCGCCTACGGCATGATTTTACAGTCTATCCCCCCGTTGCTGACGGCGATCATAGGAGATTTAAAATTATCCCATGCCCAGGGCGGGATGTTGATGAGCCTTTTTGCCTTGCCCGGTATATTTCTCTCGCTGCCCGGGGGTTTGTTGGCTGATATCTACGGCCCCAAAAAAATAGGTCTGTTTTCCTTACTGTTGATGGCAATAGGCACGCTGATCGTGGGCACGGGCTCATCTTTTGCCGTTTTGGCCCTGGGAAGGATTATTGCCGGTGCGGGAGGCACCTCTATCGTCATCATCGCGGCCCAATCCATAGCCCTTGCTTTCAAGGACGACAAGCGACTGGGTCTGGCCATGGGTATCTTTAACTTCGCCGTTCCCACCGGGACGATGTTTTCTCACATCGTTTTCAGCCGCCTGGTCCTGAAATGGGGTTGGTCTAATACTACATTGGCATCGGCGCTGGGCTGCCTTGCAATTCTCTTGTTTTTCTGGAAATTTTTCCATCTGGAAACCCCGGCAAGTTTACCTGCCAAAGCAAACCCTGGCCAAAGGACCGACTACCTGGAAAGCTTTAAAAAGGGCAAAGGATACCGGGGCGTCTGGATTCTTTCCGCCTCCTGGATGGTTTTCATCGGCGCCAAAATGTCACTTTTCACCTTTGCACCGGAATATTTCTCCATAGTAGGCTACGATTACGCCATTGCAGGTTTGCTGACCGGCGTTTTCGCCATGGGTTCAATAGTTATCTCCCCCGTAACCGGTATCTTGCTCGGCCGAACCGGAAATGCAGAAAAGTATTTGATTGCTACGGGAGTTTTTCTTTCCGTGCTGTTAATGCTTTTAGGCACGGCTTCGGGCGGCCACATACCGCTTGTTATCGTCATCAGCATAGCAGTAGCCGTTTTTCCCGTTACAGCCTTTTTCATAGTGCCCATGCTGCTTCCTGCGGAAAAACTGGGCCAGGGCTACGGGATCTTCAGGATTTGCGAAAACACCGGGATCCTGTTGTGGCCGGTATTGATAGGATTTTCCTATGATCTTAGCGGTGCTTATTTCTATGGTTTTACGATCATGAGCGCCTCCTTTTTAGGTGCAGCGATCATCGCCATTGTCCTGATTCCGCTGATAAAAAAACCATCCGTCCCTGGAAAACCGGATTTATAGTTACAGCTGCATATCCGAATTTACAATATTTCATGGTTACCTCTCCAAAAGCCATCACATGTCTGTTATTCCGCTTTTAAAAACAGTTAGGTGCAATTTTTGGCTTAAAACCCCTGTAATTAACACTTTACAAGAACGAATTAAAAATATAAAATAGACGTGAACTGCGCAAAACATAACCTAATTATGAAATGTATAATTTATAACATACTTAAGAAAGCAAACGAAAGAATAAACGAAAGAGTAAACGAAAGAGTGGACAGGATTATCCAGTTCTACAAAAGATAATATGGGAATATAAATCCAGGCCAACCCAATATTTTTCGGCAAGGACTTTTTCAGTTTTTCCCAATTGAATTGTACCAAAGTAACCAAAACAAAATTTAAACAGGGGTGAGTGTAAATGGATAAAGCTGTAGCTGTTCTTGGTGGAGGTAATGGTGGGCGTTGCATGGCGGCTGATTTAACACTGCGTGGATTTAAGGTCAACTTCTATGAACATCCCAGTTTCGAGGAATCGATCAGGGAAATTAAGGAAACCGGTATTATTGATTTGGTGAGCATAGATGTTTCCGGGGCCGCCAAGATCAACAAAGTAACCACGGTCATGGAAGAGGCCCTAAGTGATGCGGATATAATCAACGTTATCTTGCCTTCCTTCGCCCACGACATTTTTTATGAGGAAATGATCCCCTTTTTGCAGGATGGACAAACTGTTATAGTATGGGCCGGGGATTTTGGCTCCATACAGCTTTACAACTTGCTTCAAGAAAAAATTCCCGAAAAAAAAGTGTTTGTTGCAGAAACCAACACCCTACCCCACGGATCGAGAATCACACCTGAAGGCTGGATAGATTACCATGTTTTTGCACCCAAGGTACTTCTTTCCTGCTTGCCGGCAACAGATACGGGAAAAGTGCTGGAAAAAGCTGTCCGCATGTGGCCCAGGTTGATAGCCGCAGACAATGTCATTGCTGCAGCCCTCAGTAACCCAAACCCCATCTGTCATCCACCGGGAACCCTACTTAACACAGGAAGAATACAATACTCCGAAGGCGAATTCTACATGTATAAGGAAGGCATCACCGAAGCCGTGGCCAGAGTGATTAAATCCGTTTATGAAGAAACCTTGGCTTTGGCTGAAGCCCTAAACTGCGAAGTTGTGCGCTACGAAGATCACGATTTCATGACGCCGTCGAGTATTAAGGGCGTAGCCCTTCAGGCGCCGTTTGACACACTAAAGGTACATGCCACCCATGTAAAAGGGCCTCAGTCCATGGACGACAGGTATATTACAGAAGATTTACCCTATGGCCTGGTGCCTATGTCAGAACTGGGTAAAAAGTTGGGTGTGCAAACGCCTGTAATAGATGCCCTGATCAACATTGGGTGCGTAGTCTGCAAATCAAATTACTGGGAAACAGGGCGCACACTCCAAAAATTGGGCATAGCAGAAATGGACAAAGATGAACTGTTAAAATTTATCCAAGGATAATTTAAATTAAATCACAATAAACCTGAATTTCAACAGGAAGAAACGGCAACCCAGATATCCATTGGCTCGCCCTTTTTAGCGGGAATAGCACGGGGTATTCTTCAACATGCTTCGGCTGTTGGCTCAAACCGACAGCCTAAATTTTGTGCCATGGGCTGTTGAGGCAGGGTTATGTATTAAGATCGGGGAAGGTGCAGGAATTCCCCCCCGGTCTTTATGCATTTTCCAGGGGTAATATGGGGATTTATGAGCAAAATGTAAATAGAGGGCCGTTTTTGTCCTTGATTAGATCTTGCTAATGAAGTATTATTAATGTCAAACATTACAAGGGGGCCTTAATGGCAATGAAAAAAATCACCATGTATGTAACACAGACGTGACCGCACTGTCAAACGGCGAAAGTGTATCTTCGCGAACAGGGTATCGATTTTGAAGAAAAAGATGTCGGGGTAGATGAAGTGGCCAGAAACGATTTTATAAGCAAAGGTTTAAGAGCTGTACCCTCTTTTGCAATCGGCGATGAAGTTGTAGTAGGCTTTAACAGGGCGGAAATTGAAAAGCTGCTCGATCTGTAACCCGGGCAACACGGGGTGAAAGATCCCAAGTCTTTGGCAGTCGCAAGGGGGCCTACAATTGCCGGATGAAACCGGACA
>JAAZMP010000190.1 GCA_012798755.1 Bacillota bacterium | reverse complement strand
TGGCGGGGCGAGCCGTTGCCCGGCCGGATCAATTAGGGTGGTACCGCGGGAATCCCCCCGTCCCTTACAGGGCGGGGTTTTTATTTTCTATAAAAGTTTTAAGTAAAACAAGGAGCTGACTGTGATGGATGATGTCAAAGTTAGGCTTTTACAGGCACTTGAACAAAATCACAGGATAACAACTAAAGCGTTGGCCACGATGTTGAATATAACGGAAATAAAAGTAAAAGAAATGGTTGAAGAACTGGAGGAGGCCGGGCTTATCCTGGGGTATGTTACGCTGATCGATTGGGAGAAAACAGGCTGCCCCGATAAAGTGACGGCTGTCATTGATGTGAAAGTAGCTCCCCAGCGCGAGGTAGGCTTTGATGTCATTGCCGAAAGGATCTGTCGTTTTTCGGAGGTAAAAAGTGTCTATCTTATGTCGGGGGGTTATGATCTTTCTGTTGTAATTGAAGGAACCTCCATGAAACAGGTGGCTTACTTTGTGGCGGAAAAACTGGCCACCCTGGAAAATGTGCAGAGCACCATTACGCATTTTGTTTTAAAAAAGTACAAACAAAACGGCATTTTTTTCGATAAAGATAAAAAAGATCGTAGGTTGGTGATTAGTCCATGAGCAGGAAATTTGTTAAAAAAAGCATTAGAGAGTTGCCTTTTTCCGGCATAAGGGAATTTTTTGACCTGGCTACCAATTTGCAGGGGGTTATTTCCTTAGGGGTGGGGGAACCTGATTTTATAACTCCCTGGCATATCCGCGAAGCCGGCATTTACTCTCTGGAGAAAGGCTATACGAACTATACCTCCAATTGCGGACTGGAAGAGCTGCGCTGGGGGATAAGCAAATATCTTTCCCAAAAATTTCAGTTAAAATACGACTGTTCACGGGAAATCATCGTGACCATTGGGGGCAGTGAGGCCATTGATGTTGCGCTGCGTTGTGTTTTGGAACCCGGTGACGAAGTTATAATCCCGGAACCCTGTTTTGTATCCTATAAACCTTGTACCCTCATGGCGGGCGGGGTTCCCAAAACAGTTGCCACACGTGAGTCAGATAATTTTAAGTTGAAACCTGAGGATCTGGAAAAAGCGATAACCCCCAACAGTAAAGTGTTGTTGATCTCCTATCCTAACAACCCCACCGGCGCTATTATGACTGCTGAAGAACTGCGGGAAATTGCCCGCATAGTGCAAAAATACGACCTTTTAGTGATCACCGATGAGATTTATTGCGAGCTTACTTACAATGGTAAGCATGTTTCATTTGCTTCCCTGCCGGGAATGAAAGAGCGCACAATTCTTATAAACGGCTTCTCTAAATCTTTTGCTATGACGGGGTGGCGCATAGGTTATGCTGCTGCACCGGAGGAAATTGCTGAAGCCATGTTAAAAATACACCAGTATACGATTATGTGTGCACCCATCACTGGGCAGGTGGCTGCTATAGAGGCTCTCAAAAACGGCGAAGAAGAAATAAAAAGAATGATTGGTCATTATGATCGGCGGCGCAGTCTGATCGTCAATGGCTTAAACCAGATCGGGCTTTCCTGTTTTGTACCCAAAGGGGCTTTTTATGCTTTTCCCTCGATTAGCGTGACGGGGATGAGTTCTCAGGAGTTTTGCACAAAGCTTTTAAAAGAAGAAAAAGTGGCTGTTGTTCCCGGAAATGCTTTCGGTCAGTGTGGCGAAGGTTACATACGTTGTTCGTATGCGGCCTCCATCGAACAAATTACCGAGGCCTTGGCAAGGATGGAAAGGTTTATGGGAAAATACAGTAAAAAACAAAAAACTGCCTACGCATCCCGCTAATTGCGCAGAACAACGATTTTGCATAATTCGATAATGCAGGCAAACAGTGCGGGGCAGGATTTTTGTATCCTGCCCCTGTGTTTATAAAAAGCTATTGAGCGACTGCTCCTTTTTTATCCATGGTTGCCAGAAAGGGATAGTTAGGGTAAAATGTAATGTAAAGGGGCAGAAAATTCGCCCTTGTTTATGTTTATTATAAAATCAGTTTTGGAGGTGGAGCTATTTATGACTAATAGTGCCGATCAAACATTGGTTGTACTTCCCGGAAAGCCGGAGGAAACAGAAATCGATCTGCAAAGAACTGCAGTAATCGTTACTGACATGCAGAACGCTTTTTGCAGTAAAAAGGGGATGTTTGATGTTGCAGGAATGTTTGAAGAAGAAAAAGTGCGGCGCGTGGTCGAAGCCAACAAAAAGATCCTCGATGCAGCCAGAAGTACAGGGGTAAAAGTTATATATCTTAGGATGGGTTTTAGGCCCGATTTTTCCAATGCCGGGGGAGAGGAATCGCCCAACTATTGGAAGGAAGTGGGTATGGTTTTAATGCACGAAAATCCGGAATGGAGAGGGAAATTCGTAACTGTTGGGACATGGGACTGGGAAATAATAGATGATCTCAAGCCCCAGGAAGGAGATATAGTAATAAATAAACATAGGTACAGTGGCTTTGTGGGTACGGAACTTGACGCTGTGCTACATACATTAAATATTAAACATGTGCTGCTTACCGGAATAGCCACAAACGTTTGTGTGGAGTCAACGTTGCGCGATGCTTTTTCTCGTGAGTATTTTCCTATCTTGGTGGAGGATGCCTGCGGAAATGCCGGACCGGAATTTACCCAGGAAGCAACTGTCTGGAATGTTACAAACCTTTTTGGGTGGGTTACTACGGCTGATGAATTTGTACAGGCAGTATCTTCTAAGGAAAAGTAATAAAAAAACTTGCCCCCGGAAAAAACAAGCATATTTTTCCTTTGCTGTTTATGTAATTTTTTCCGGGCACTTATAAAATGAATGTAAAATGAGTTTAAAATCGAGGTCAGCTTTACCCGGTCCTAAGTATAAACCCCTTGTTTTTTTATTAATAGGGCGTAAAACCTATATTGGCCATTGTCTGGCCTCCGTTAAAGAAGGCATGCTGCCAGAAGTGGTCTGCAACTTTCGGCAAGTTTTCGGACGATAGGTTGTTCCAATTAATGTTCTTGGCTTTTCCCTCAGTTAAGGTTACTACCAGCACTGTTTCATCATGTTCATCCCCAAATGAGTCTATTAACGGCAAATCCCACAAAATATTTGCCGATTTAAGTTCATGGGAGAAAACTTCTTGAAAGATGTTTGTACTGTTGGTGAGGATTTCGGCAAGGAGTGAATGTTTGGTAAGGTCTGTAAGGCTGTTATTAGTGGTTATATGCAAGGATAGGTTGCCTTCCATTACGGATAAAGTTTTTATTGTTTTCCGGGTATTTTTCTTATCGGGGGCAACACTGCTATCTGTGGCAGTATCGTTTTTCAAAGTTTCGATAATGGAATGTTCCATTGTTTGCTCTGCTGTAAATTTCTTTGCGGTACCATTACTTTGTGCAGCACCGATTACAACAAACAGGATAAGAGCAAACAGGATCCATACTTTATTCATTACACTTTCTTTCACTTTGCTCATCTCCCTTAAAATGTTTTTTAGTTCATCTCCTGCATTAAATGTACTTTACATCTATATTTTAACATAAAAAGTTGATAAACCGAAGCGAAATAATAACTTTGCAAAGTAAATAAAGTATAGGAAAAAGTGAAATATATTTATATGATATATGTTCTGAAAGCCGTGAAGAATGAGAACAAGTTCTCATTTACACGGCTTTCAGAATTTGCTATGGCTATTCTAATAGGGAAGTGCTAAATACGTTGGTGCATTAATTGACGGTCTAAGAGCCGGCCGTTTTAAAACAGAATATTTACGGTTAATGCACGTTTAAAAGTCTTCCGGCAAACGGGGTCCAAACGGATAACAGGACTATCCACACCAGTGTTGTAATCGTGCCAGCAACTATCATGTTCTTCATGGTAAAGTACCCGTAAGAGTATGTGATTACAGGCACCGGATCCAAGGGAACAAGCATGCAACAGCTGGCGAATATAGCCAAAGGTATAATTAAAAGTTCCGGGCTGATACCCATTTGCAAAGCCAGTCCATAAATTGGGCCGGCTGCAACAGCAACGATAGCCGGGGCCAGGGGTAAGGGCAGATGCAGTATGGCAATGATAATGCCCAGAAGAATGAGCAGCGTGACTAAATTTAACTGTAAAAAGGTTTCCAGGAAAAGACTTAACAGCCATTCTCCCAAACCTGCTTCTATAGCCGCCGTTCCTATTGATAATACTCCCCCAATCATGATCACGGTGTCCCAGCTAACTCCGTCAGTAAATTGCTTCCAACTGAAAACCTCGATTCCCGGCAGGAAAAACAAAATTAAACCGGCAACGGCAACCACTGTCGTGTTGAGGAAAGGCACCCATGTACTCAGTATCCATAAGGTAACCATTATTGATATAATACAGAGAACCTTTATTTCTTTTTTACTGAATTCAGCGGGTATTTTTTCATCATGTACAAATGTATCGACGATGGACTGATCAATGTCTTTGGGGTCAAAGGTTTTAATAAGGATGTACCAACACAACGGAAGGACCATGATCACAACGGGCACTCCGTAGGCCATCCAATCGACGAAGCCGACGCGAATCCCGGAAAACCTTTCCAACAAATCCAAAGCCAAAACGTTAATGGAACTTCCTGCAGGGGTCATGCTTCCACCGATCATTGCCGCAAAGGGTATGGCCAGCATTATTGCCTTACCAAAACGCAGCCCTTCTTCTTTTCCCATCTTGCTTAACATGCCTGCTGCTAGACCTGCAAACATGGCTGTAACGGGAACATTGGACATGATCGCGGATAAGACGGCTGTGGCGACCATAAACGAAAGCATTATTTTTTTGGAATCATTCCCGGATAACCTCAGCAGTCTTCTAATCAGGCGAAACCCAAGATCTGTATTAATTATGGCCAGGGATAAACCGAATGTGGCCATAACAAAAAAAACTGTAGGATTTGCAAAATTTGCAAAGGCAGTGCCTGCATCAGCGATATTCAAAATAGGCTGTAAAACTATTACGAGAAGCCCTGTCACACCAAACGGTAGTATTTCCAATATCCACAAGATCAGACCGGCACAAAGAACTCCCAAGGTTTTTTGTCCTAACTCTGTTAACCCAAACATTGGAGGGGTTGCTATCGACAATATTAAGACAACTATAGCTAAAGACAAACCTATGTATTTGTTTTTGTTCAACAGTGACACTCCTTTTCCTTATTATAGTACCGCAAAAGCTAGAATTGTACCTGGGTTTTTCTATGAAATTTTTAAGCCATGGTTCACCTGCTAATCCTTCTTTCTAAAGGCTGCTTTTTTCACTCCTTTCCAGTTTGCTTTACATTCTGATGGTTATATAGTTTCCCATGATAACATTAAGTTTATACTTTGTGCATTTTCAGACATTTTGGAATATAAGACGGTGTAGCACCCTAAGTACCTTTAAAGATTTTGGGCCCTTTACACCGTTAAGAGAAGACATGACAAGCATGTTAGATGTGGTTTTGTATTATGTGGTATATTTTTTGTAGCATATTTTGTGGTGTATATTTTGCGGCATATGTTTTATGATCTATATGTATGTTATGTTTGCCTAGGTTCAAGCCATGTCCTGCAACATGGTGCGGAGCTTGAATCTTTGAATTTTGCCGCTGGCCGTTCGTGGAAGATCGTCCACAAATCTTACCCAGCGGGGATATTTATAATGCGCTGTTTTGCTCCGTACAAACTCCTGCAGTTCGCGCTCCAGCTCGGCTGAGCTCTCATGCCCGGGGCGAAGTACCACGAAAGCCAAGGGTTTTTCCAGATTGGATTCGTCTACATGCCCAACCATAGCACATTCCGAAACAGCGGGGTGCTGCAGTAAAATATTTTCGACTTCCACCGGTGAAATCCAAATGCCCCCGGCTTTCAGCATATCATCAGCCCGGCCGCTGAACTTATAAAATCCATCACTGTCCCGGGAAAATTGATCATTGGTGTTAAACCATTCTCCATAGATGGCCTCCTTGGATTTCTGATGTTTGTTCCAGTAGAAAGGAGTAGTTCCATCATTTTTAATCCAGACCGTTCCCACTTCACCATCAGGGACGTCATTACCTTCTGCATCGACTATCCTTGCTTCAAAACCGGGAAGCAGCACTCCTATGTAGCCGGGCTTGATTTTTTCGGGCGTGCTGGAAATGTAGATTCCCCCGACATCTGTTGCGCCGATTCCATCAAGTATTTCCACCCCAAATTTTTCTTTCCAGCGCTTAAATATTACCTCCGGCAGGGCTTCCCCGGCAGAGATACATCTTCTAAGGGAGGAAAAATCATATTTTTCCCCTTCCTTATCCATCAAATCTAGAACGCCCCTGTAGGAAGTAGGGACACTGAAATAGATTGTAGGCTTGTACTTGGTAATAATTTCGGCAACTGTAGTTGGTCTTGGCAGCTCCGGTACTAATACTACTGCAGCGCCACTGAAAAAGACGGATTCCATGGAATTTCTGCCGTAAGAAAAATACATTTTAGAAGCGGAGTACACAATGTCATCCTCAGTAATGGAAAGAACGTTATCGTTGTGTGTAGGAATGATAAACATTATATCGTGGTGAAGGTGTACTACGCCTTTGGGTGTTCCGGTTGTTCCTGAACTGTACAGCCAGAAGGCCATATCGTCTTTGGAGGTGACGGCGACTTCCAGCGAAGAAGAAGCATCCTTTATGAGATCTTGAAAACAGAGCTGTTTCGGGCCGGCTTCCCCGGAGACGACAAAATGGCGCAAGAACTGGAGTTCATCAAATACTTCCATGAAATTGGGTGCAAGTTCCTCGTCCGTAACAAGCACTTTGGCACGGCTGTCATTTAAGTAATATTTGTAATCCGCCGGAAGTGCCATGGTGCTTATGGGCACCGGGACCGCTCCGATCCTCATTGCGCCGAAATAAGTATAGAGAAATTCCGGACAATCAGGCAGGCAGATCATAACACGATTTTCACGTTCGACCCCAAGCTCCAGCAAAGCATTTCCAGTCCTATTTGCGGCTTCTTGTAGTTCACGATAGGTTATGGTTTTATCTTTGTAGTAAATAGCCACCCTATCGGCTCGTCCCTCCCTGAGATGTCGGTCGAGTAGATAGTCACCTAGGTTGAATTCTTCTGGTATTTTTGGATTGTACATCCGACAAACCTCCCTAACATATGTATTGTAAAAAATAAAACTATTTCCTACAGTAATCGATAACAAGAAACAAACCGGATTTAAAGACATTACAAATTTTAAGACGATTTTGACCTAATGTTTGTTTTAGAAAGGTGTAGGATTTCCTAAGATTCCTCTAAAGTAGATTATTTCACAAGCATTTAAATATTGTCAAGGAGAGTATTTGGAGGCATAGCCTAAAAAAATAGCATGTGATTTCTAAGTATATAAATATCGTAAAATTGCTCCAAATTACAGTCATATTCCTTTTACTTACAAATTATTTAAATTTTACAATAGTTTTGCAGTAGTAATAATAACTACTTAAACGACAATTTTCGAGAATTTTTTAAATTATATGCTTCATACCATAAAAGGAAAATCAAAACAGTCCATAGTTTGCGGCTAGCCTCGGTTTTTCCCTCAAGATGATCTTTAAGAAGTTTTAGCACATTGTTTTTTTGAAACCAGTTCCCCCCATTACCAGCCAAAAGCTCCCGGAACAGGCGTCTGAATTCCGTCCGTTTGATCCATTCCCGGGTAGGCACGGGGAAACCTCTTTTGGGCCTGTTTATGATAACCGGCGGTAATATATCTTTGAAAGCATCCCGAAGAGCTTTTTTGGTGGCATTACCTTCTATTTTATATTGTAAGGGCAGAGCCGCCGCCAATTCAAAAACCAGATGGTCTAAAAAAGGCATCCTTGCCTCCAGGGAATTGGCCGTGTTCATCCTGTCGGCTTTTAGCAAAATATCACCCGGCAGCCAGAGGCTAAGATCAATGTGCTGCATGCGTGTTACATCATCACGATCTGCAGATTGTCGATACAAAGGGGCTGTTATTCTAAAAGGTGAAGGACAGTTGCCAAGCCAGGCGATATTCTTTTTCTCCGCCGGTGTAAAAATATAGGCATTGCCCAAAAACCGTTTTTCCAGCGGCTGGCGTGCCCTGAACAGGTAATTTTTGCCGGGAATTCCTACAGGAAGAATGTCTTCCAGTAGATAAAGGGGGCGGGACAAAGACCGGGGAAGGTTGCTGACAGGGGCCAAGGCAAAAGGTTCCCGGTAAATGGCATAGCCAGCAAATACCTCATCGGCTCCTTCCCCGGAAAGGACGGCAGCTGTTTTTTTTCGGGCCAGGCGCGCGGCGAAAAATAAGGATATAGCTGCCGGATCGGCCACGGGTTCATCCAAATACCAAACAAGCTGCGGCAGTAGTTTCAGAAATTCTTGCGGCGTAATAATATATTCATGATGCTCTGTTTCCAGAAATTTAGCTGTTTTTCCGGCTTCCTTCAGCTCGCTGTAGCTTTCTTCCTCATAGCCTACACTAAAAGTGGAAAGGGGCCTTTGTTCCCGGGCCAAGGCTGCCAGTATGGTTGAATCGATACCGCTGCTCAAAAAGGCTCCTTGAACAGCATTGTCGGCGAGATAAAGGCGTACTGTTTCACGCAGCCTGCCCCGGATTTTTTCCAAAAAATACTCCAGTGGCGCTGGGGAGGGGTTAAGTTTTAGTTGCCAGTATCTATTTATTGTCAGCGGTTTTCCCAAATATTTCAGGAAATAATGGGCCGGAGGCAGTCGGAACACGCCGGCAAACATTGTCCTGGGCTCCGGGACATACTGGAAGGTAAGATAATCGCAAAAAGCTTCCGTATCAACTTTCCCAGGGAACGAAGGGAGCACTGTCAGTGCTTTTATTTCTGAAGCAAAGGCCAAAAGGGAGGGCTTTTCTGTATAGTAGAAAGGTTTGGCACCGAACCGATCACGTGCGCCAAAAAGGCATTGCTTTTTTTTATCCCAAAGAACAAAGGCGAACATGCCCCGGAGAAATGCCAGGCATTCCACTCCTTTTTCTTCATACAGGTGCAGGATCACCTCGCTGCTGTTTTGTGAACTAAATCTATGGCCCCTCTTGACAAGATCTTTACGCAGGGCAGCATGGTTATATATTTGCCCGTCGCAGACAAGCCATAGGTTTTTATTTTCGTTGCTCAAAGGATGCCTGTCTGAGATTTGTTCGGCGATTTTTGATTGACGGAAACCCAGGCCTACATAACCGTCCAAAAAACTGTCTTCCTCGTCCGGCCCCCGGAGGTGTATTTTTTCCTGCATTTTTTTTAACAGCAAACTGTCAATAGGGCTATGTTCTTGCATCAGCCCACAAAAACCGCTCATTTTAACCTGACCCCCTTTTTATGAATGCAAGTATGTGCTTTAGCTTATGACAAAATAAGGGAAAGGGTTAAAGCAGATCGCAAAATCGCCTTATTATAATTTCCCAAAAGACTATGATATAATATTGTCTGCCAAGGATAATCGGGAGGTAGGTCTATGAGCGAACAACTAATGACTTTTGATGTAATTGTCATCGGTGCAGGGCATGCAGGCTGCGAGGCGGCGCTGGCTGCATCTAAAATGGGTTGCAAAACTCTGTTGGTGACCACAAATATAGATCATCCGGCTCTAATGGCCTGCAATCCTTCCTTAGGGGGCCCTGGCAAAGGACATCTTGTTAAAGAAATCGATGCTCTCGGGGGGGCTATGGGTATTAACGCTGATCGGCATGCGCTGCAGATGAGAAGGCTAAATACCAGCAAAGGCCCTGCCGTCCAGGCTTTGAGGGCCCAGGTGGATAAACATGCTTACCAGCGGGGTATGAAAAATATTCTTGAAAAGGAACAGCTCCTGACCTTGCGGGAGAGTGCAGTTCGTGAGATCCTGGTGGAAGAAGGGAAAGTGCAGGGGGTTGTTACACGCCAGGGCAGCTTTTATGCAAGCAGTATCGTTGTTTTGGCCGTAGGTGTCTACCTACATTCCAAAATATTTTTGGGGCATAATTATTATCCGGGTGGACCCGCCAACCAGAGCCCTTCCGATGAACTGGCCGACAACCTCATTTCCTTAGGTTTCAAAACAGAACGTCTTAGCACGGGAACCCCCCCTCGCGTCTACCGACGAAGTATCAATTTTGACGGCCTTTCACCCGTGGCCGGCAGACCCGGTGCGGGTAGTTTTTCCTATGTAACAGGAAAAAAAGAGTTCAAGCAGTTACCCTGTTATCTTACCTATACTAATGAAAGAACTCACAAGCTTATTCTTGATAATATAAGTTATGCCCCCTTTTATTCCGGGCTGGCTGCAGGAAAAGGCCCCCGTTATTGCCCGTCCATCGAAGACAAAGTGGTCCGGTTTGCAGATCGTCAGAGGCACCCTATTTTCATTGAACCCGAAAGCGAAGAAACGGAAGAAATGTACCTGCAAGGGGTTTCCACGGGGCTGCCGGAGGAGCTGCAGTATGCTCTTTTGCGGACGGTTCCAGGGTTGGAAAATGTGATCATTACCCGCCCGGCCTATGCTATCGAATATGACTTTTTCCCCCCCACGCAATTGAAAGCCACCCTGGAAACAAAAAAAATCGATGGGCTGTTTTTTGCCGGACAAATCAATGGCACTACGGGGTATGAAGAAGCGGCGGCGCAAGGATTGATGGCCGGCATAAACGCGGCACTTCAATGTCGCAAGGAACCCCCTTTTGTTCTGGGAAGGACAGATGCCTATATTGGGGTATTGATCGATGATTTGATTACCAAGGGGGTAACGGAACCTTATCGTATGTTTACTTCTCGTTGTGAGTACCGCCTGCTTTTGCGCCATGACAATGCCGACTTGCGCCTAACGGAAAAGGGCTACCGGCTGGGGCTCATAGATGAACAGCGCTATGAACTTTTTAAGGAAAAAAAGAGGCTTTTGGATGCAGAAAAAAAGAAATTACACAGCATCCGCCTTGATCCTTCGCCAGCGGTCAACGAATCTTTAGCTCGGATTGGATCTGCTCCCCTTGCCAAACCGCAGACACTGGCGGAACTTTTAAAAAGGCCGGAGGTGGGATATGGCGATCTCATTCCTATTTTAGGTGAAGGAAAAGGTTTTTCGCCCTCCCCTGACAAAGAGATCACCGGTGAAGCGGAAACTCAGATCAAATACGAAGGTTATATCGCCAAACAAGAAAAAAGCGTAAAACAGATCTCCAGGCTGGAGTCCAGGGTTATCCCGAATGATTTTGTCTATGATGGGTTGGCCAACCTATCTGCAGAGGCGAAACAAAAACTTAACACCATCAGGCCGCGAACCTTAGGGCAGGCCTCGCGTATCGATGGTGTTACCCCGGCGGATATATCTTTCTTGACTATTTATCTGGAGAACCGCCGCCGCCGGTAGTTTCTATGCAGTGTGATCGCGGTTGTTTTTTTGTATCGCCATAGGCAATAGCTTTGGCGACAGCGTAGGGCCCATCATGGGACATAGAGACTTCCACGCCTTTGATCCGGTGCTGTTCGGCCCACAACCCGGCATTGCCATGCAAAAAGACAATCGGTTGGCCTTTGTCCCCGGGAAGGATCTCCAGCTCAACCCATTTGACTGTGCCTATACCGCAGCCAAGAGCTTTAGCTATAGATTCCTTGGCCGCAAAACGCGCCGCCAGGGAAGGAAAAAGATTCTTTTTATGCTGTAAAATTTCTATTTCCTTGCGGGAAAATATCCTGCGTAAAAACCGTTCCGGCCTGCGCCGGTAAGCACGGGCTACGCGATGGATACGGATCAAATCAATTCCCACGCCTTTGATTGGCATATAGTTCCCTCTTTCGTCATGTGAGGTGTAATCATTGTGCTTAGCGTATCATTTTTTTGTGCAACCAACAACTCTTTCCACTTCATTTTTCCTGGGCCACTACCTTATTCCCAGGGAATTTATTTTTAGCCTTGACAGCTTTCTTTTTTTATAGTATTTTTAAATTAGCACAAAACATAGCTGCATAGTCAGGATTAGCAGGAATTAGGGTTTGCGGTGTGTAATACTTGCTAAGAAAACATTTTTAGGTATTTTATTTTAACAGTAATCCTGACTATATTACTCAGGATTAGCCTTTATGAGAAGTCAGGTTTTAAATTTTGCAGAAAGGTGGTTGTTTATGCATGCGTTTATCTGCAAAGGGAGAATACGGTGTCAGGGCTATGATTTATTTGGCTTTAAACTACGGAAATGGGCCTATTCCCCTGAGTAGAATAGCCGGGGGCGAAAATATTTCCCGGCCGTTTTTGGAACAAATTTTTGCCATATTAAGACGTGGAGGTCTGATTAACAGCACCAGAGGGGTAAAGGGAGGTTATACCCTGGCCAGTCCGCCGGAAAAAATATGTGTCGGGGATATTGTCAGGGCCCTCGATGGCCCCATTACCCCCGTGGACTGTCTTTCTGAGGAAAAAGGTGCAGGAGATCGCTGCGCGAAAGTTGACTTTTGCCTGGCCAGGAATGTTTGGGAAAAACTAGGTGATCATATCAACCAACTGCTCAACAATATTAGCTTGCAAGATATGATCGAAGGGACATTTTAGAAATCATTTTAGAAAGGGGGCTTAGATGATGCCAAAAATATACATGGACTATGCTGCTACTACACCCCTGGACGGAAAGGTGCTGGAAGCCATGCTTCCTTACCTGACAAATGTTCATGGAAACCCCTCCAGTTTGCATTTTACCGGCCGTGAAGCCCGCGAAGCTTTAGACGAATCCCGGGAAAAGGTGGCCCGGGCGCTCGGTGCCGATCCTGAAGAAATCATCTTTACCTCGGGAGGCACGGAAGCCAATAATATGGCCATACAAGGCGCAAGCAGGGCTTTTAAAAAAGCACTTTCCCCGGGCGAAAGGGGACATATTATAACCAGCTCCATTGAACACCATGCTGTATTGGATACAGTAAACTATCTCGGAAACACTGGCTTCGATGTGACTTTTTTGCCGGTAGATGAGTATGGCCTGATAGACCCCGAAGAATTGGCTGAACATATTACGGACAAAACTTTTCTTGTTACAATTATGACGGCGAACAATGAGATCGGAACGATCCAACCTTTTGAAGAAATCGGCCGTGTTTGTAGGGAAAACGGGGTTTACTTCCATACGGATGCTGTCCAGGCAATCGGGCATATACCTTTTAATTTAAAAGAACAGCCTGTTGATATGCTCTCGCTTTCTGCCCACAAATTTTACGGTCCCAAAGGGGTAGGGGTGCTGTATTTGCGTAAACATACCAAAATAGAGCAGGCCTTTTTTGGCGGCGCACAAGAAAAAGGATTGCGCCCCGGCACGGAGAATTTGCCCGGGATTGTCGGCTTGGGCCGGGCAATCGAACTGGCTACCGCAGATATGGAGGAAAAAAGCATTCGTTTAACAGTTTTAAGAGATCGTCTTATCAAAGGGCTGCTGGAAATAGAAGACGTAAAATTAAACGGTCATCCTAGAAAAAGGCTACCGGGAAATGTTAATGTCAGTGTACTGTATATAGAAGGTGAATCCCTGTTATTAAGCCTGGATCTAAAAGGTATTGCTGTTTCCAGCGGATCTGCCTGCACATCAGGTTCTCCGGAACCTTCCCATGTGTTGTCGGCCATAGGCCTTGATCACCAGGCCGCACGTGGCTCAGTACGCTTAAGCCTGGGCAAGGACAGCACCGTTCAAGAAATTGATTACACGGTGGAAGCCATTAAAGAAATTACCGCCAGACTCAGGAAAATGTCTTCTGTTTATAAGAAGCAATCATTCTTGTAATAAACGGTTCTTAGCGAAAGGAACACTTAAACAATAGTGCAGTTAATAGTGCAGTTGGAAAACAACACTGGATTTTGTAGGAGGGAAAACCCATGTACAATGAAAAAGTATTGGATCATTTTCAAAATCCCCGTAATGTTGGTGAACTGGAGGAACCCAGCGGGGTGGGCGAAGTAGGCAGCATGACCTGTGGAGATATTATGAAAATTTCTATCAAAGTCGAAAACAATGTTATCAAGGATATTAAATTTCTTACTTTTGGTTGCGGGGCGGCTATTGCCAGCAGCAGTATCTTGACAGAAATGGTCAAGGGGAAAACTTTGGAGGAAGCCCTGGCTATAACCAATGAGGATGTAGCAAAAGAATTGGGCGGGTTGCCTCCGGCCAAACTGCATTGTTCAAATCTGGCCGCCGATGCCCTCTCCGATGCGATCAAAAATTATAGGCAAAAAATGCCACATTAGCAAAATGCCGTCGTTTCTAAAAAATAGGTATATTGTGTAACCCCCTTGTCATAGTAATCTAAGTACGATGTTTTTTTGGAGGGGGTTTTTTTATGTTTGCCGGAAAGTATCGTCGTTATTTCCATAAACAAAGAATGGCAGCACGCCAACGCTTTCTTAAAAAAAGCCCCCGAAATTGGGATTTTATCCCTCAGGTTATCCTCTTGGGTCTTATGCTTACTTTGATATTTTCTGCATCGCTTTTTGGTGCTTCTATTGTTTTCCACGGATCAAACTTGAAAACATTTTTCCGTGAAGGCCTTAAACTGGACTATGCTACTTTTATATGCCATTCACTGCCTGGTATGAACAAAAACTCCATGGCTAAAGAAACCGATGGCAATTTTACCCAGGAAACGTGGCCCAGCCTAGGCCTGACCTTGGAGACTGTTCCGGAATTACTTTTGCGTCACGAATTGGCAGGCCTGTTAGACTACGATCTGATCGAAAAAACAGACTTTTTCGGCCACATACCTGCTTTTACAAGTGACTATATGCCGGAACACGATATCGAAGTTGAAGCTGATGCGCCTCGACAGGAACTCGAGGATGAAGGCATTTCTTTTTTGGTGGACAAAAAAAGTGAAAAAACTAAGGAAAAACTTTTTTTAATCAAGGATGATAAGCCTCTGGTTTTGATTTACCATACACATGCCTCAGAGTCTTTTATCCCCGTATCGAACCAGGCATTCAGCAGTAATCCCGAATTAACGGTGGTTTCCCTGGGCGCCTATCTTGCAAAGTTGTTGGAAGACAGGTATGGAATTCCTGTATTGCACCATACAGAAGTATTTGACGTACCACGCCGGAGTGCCTATCAAAAAGCCCGTCCCTGCATCGAGCAGGTCTTAAAGGAAAACCCGCAGATCCAGGTAGTGTTGGATATACACCGGGACGGCGTTTCCCGTCGGATCACCACGGCAGATGCCGGAGGCGTTACTACGGCCAAGATTCTTTTTGTGATCGGCACACAACATAAAGGGTGGAGCAGCAACCTGCGTTTTGCACTGTTTTTAGAGAAAGCATTAAGTGATAAATATCCGGATTTTTCCCGAAATATAAGGCGACAAGCATCCGTTTACAACCAGGATCTGCACCCCCGGAGCCTTATTATAGAAATTGGCGGCCATGAAAACAACCGCGATGAAATTACAAGGGCTGTTTCCTGCTTTGCAGAAACGGTAGCCATGGTTTTTCGGTAAAAAAAATGTAATGTATAAAAATGTTTAATCTAGCTAAGAGTAGAGGCTGAAGGTTTTATTAAGAAAGGCGTGTAAATGTTTGAAAATAAAATCTTTAGCCATATTTTTTTTAAGTATACTGTTTTTTTTGTTGCTGGTATATTGCGGTCTAAACGCATCCGAAAAAGGGATTTTGGAGCTGACAGCTCTTAGAGAACCGGCACAGGCTTTACTTTTGGAGGTTGAAGACGGCAAACTTGTCATTATTTTTGCCGGCGAAAAATATTCCTTGCCTTACAAAGCTTTTCTGCGCCGGCATTGGCGGCATTGGTAAAACGTTGCCTGTTATCAACCGGGATGATATAATTTTTTAGATGGCGCTGCTACCTCCTTCGGGACAGGCTGTCTGTGTCCGAAAAACCATAAATATTTTTTGACGTCGACGGGGGAAAGGATTATGACCGGTAAAAATGATATACAGTTTTCTATTTCGGATCTGCTTTCCGGACATTTGAGCGCCTTGTTCGGCGTGGATTTTGGTTTGTACCTTTCTTCGCCAAAGCTTTACCAAAAGCGTAAATCCGCATTGACTTCGCAGGAGAATTTCACCTTTGAACAACAAAAAATAATCAATCTTTTGCAGGTGATGGAGTGGGCCTATGCAGAAAGAAAGCTGGAAAATGTCAAAAAATATGGGTTGCTTTTGGTAGCAGTGCTTAAAGATCTTTTCCACGACAGCGAAATTCCCAAAAAATACCGCCAAACGTTTTTTTCAGGGATTGTGTATCATATGTTTTCCCGGCTGGGTGACAATTTGTTAAACCTGGGCCTTGCTAAAGAGGCACTGGTTTTTTATGAAGAACTTTTTTCTTCCCATGCCAAAGATAAAGATT
The DNA here is from genome assembly GCA_012798755.1 of Bacillota bacterium. Classification (GTDB taxonomy): domain Bacteria; phylum Bacillota; class Dethiobacteria; order DTU022; family UBA8154; genus UBA9862. The sequence goes on along the minus strand of JAAZMP010000190.1, from coordinate 8,981 downwards.
TACTTAAAAAAATGGCCAAAGCTTATTATTTCAGCGGACTTCCTCATCTGCCGCAGGCAGAACGGATTTACCGGCAAATGATAAGGTCCGATCCCGAAGATTTGGATAACTATGAAGCATTGGGTCGCCTGTTGGAAAAATCGCCCGGAAGGGAAGAAGAATCTTTTTTGGTTTATAGGGATGCCTTGCGTCACTGTCGTACGGATATGGATAGAATAAGTTTTTATATCCGTCAACTGGCCTTGTTTCCGCAGGATTACAATTTGCTTTTGCGCCTGGGAAGACTTTACCGCAGGCAGGGTATGTTTCTGGAATCCAGGCATTATTTCGAAAAGGCTTTTGAGCTGCAGCCTGATGTTTGGACCGCTTTGGATCTTGGCCGGCTGTGTTGTATGCTAAATGATCTGCGCCGGGCCAAGGAAATAGCTACTGCTATGAATGGTAACAAAAAATCATTTTCCCCGGCATGCTACCTTTCAGGGCTTATTAATGAAGAAGAGGCAAAATGGAATGAGGCCCGGAACAATTATACAAATATCCCACCGGGCACCTTGCTTTACTGGGAGGCCAAAGCAGGTATAGCGCGAACGTTTCTTCAGGAAGGGAAATTCTTGGATGCAGAAAAAACAGTCAAGGAAATTCCTGTCGAAAAAAGAAATATCCTTGGGGCCGAATACGGAACAGAATATCTGGAGCTCTGTGAAATGTTGGAAAAAAACGTCGAAGAAAAGTCCTTCTCCAGTTCATGGCGTGAATATCTTCGCGATACCGAACCCCAATACGAACTAAAAAAAGATATTCGCAGGCGAAATATGGGAACGGCGTTCTGGCGGAAATATGAATTTTTGGAGGTATACGAAAACGGGCCTGCCGGGCAGGTTCTGCTGGGAAGGGATAGAAACCGGGGTCACAGAATTGCTATAAAAAAAATTGATAAAAAATTTACAACCGATCCGGTGATCATTCGACGATTGCAAGGTTTTTTACATACACTTCGTAGTTTTTCTTCTCCCCGCATAGTGTCGATTTATGAAGATTGTTACCACAATGGCCGTTTCTTTTTCGCCATGGAATACATGGCAGGCGGCAGCCTGGCCAAATACATCAGGCGATCCCCTTTGCCTTTGACGGATGCATTCGCCATTGTATTGCAGGTATGCTCTGCTCTTGAACATTTCTATAAAGGCGGCAAAGGTGGCGGGGCTTTTTCCCATGGAGCTTTGAAGCCGGAGAATGTTCTATTTTCCGCTGATGGGAATGTTAAAATCAGCGGTTTTGACATTCCCTGGATACTTGAAGGAAGCAAAGCCTTTACAGGGGCCGTTTTGAAAAAATATAGCTCTTTTTGGGGCACTTTTATTTATGCTGCACCAGAAAGATTTGCCGGCGGGGGCTTTTGGGGCGGCCGGCGAAAAATTCGCAATCGTGGCGATACGCTGGAAGCGGCCGTTCAGGGGATAGATCACCGTGCGGATCTTTATTCCTTGGGGGTTATTTTATTCGAACTGTTGACCGGGACCTTGCCGTTTAAAAAACAGAACATTCAAGCTGCAGCCCGTTTTCATAGGAGCAGTAAACCCTGGCCCTCTCCCCGTTTTTATAACCCCGCTTTGCCCGAAGATCCGGAGGCAATTGTGCTCAAACTATTAAGCCGGGACCCTCATAATCGTTATGCAACACCGCTGGAGCTAAAAAAAGCCATCAAGGAAGCAAAAATAGTATAAACAAGTATTTGGCTTTTTTCCTTCAATTATTTGTTTACTTTGTTATAATAAGAAATAGTGCAAATAAATCCTGTGAAAGGAATCGGTTGACATGACGGAAATCGATGTTCATAAAGACCGTCCCCCGGGGTTCTCTTTGAGGCTTTTCGAAAACATTCAGGATCTTCTTTTCATTCATGACATGAAAGGGAAAATCAGTTATGTCAATCGTTATGTTTACAAATTGTTAGGTTATACCTCCCGGGAGGTTTTGGGGCAAAACCTTAAAAATTTTATGGCACCTCATTATTTGGAACAATATCACCGGTACCAAAATGATATTGTTGAAGAAAAAAATGTCCAGCATGTTTTATGTTTCCTTACGAAAGATGGACAGGAACGGCTGCTCGAATTTAACGGTGTCACCTTTTATCGGGAAGGGAAACCTTGGGAAGTAAGAGGGGTGGCCCGGGATATCACGGCCCGGAAATGGGCGGAAGAGGCTTTAACCGAAGCCATGGGGCGGTTTGAATCCATCATTGAGCATACGCCCATGGTTGCCGTGCAAGGTTTCGACATAAATGGTTCCATTTATCGTTGGAATCCTGTATCCGAAAAACTTTACGGGATGTCATTCCAAGATGTTTTAGAGAAACCTTTCCACGAGCTTTTTTTGGATGATGAAGAAGCAAAAAGGTTTAAAAATGACTTAAAAAAAGTTTTCGAAAAGGGTCTCCCCGTGGAAACCAGGGAAGCTGCAGTAATTACCGCCGACGGGGAAAGAAAATGGGTCTATTTCAGTATGTTCCCTGTAATCGAAGGGGATCGTTGTATTGAAGCTATCTGCATGGAAATGGACATTACCGAAAGGAAAAAAGTAGAAAAAAGGTTGGAATACTTGAGTACGCACGACCCGCTTACCGGCCTTTACAATAGAGGATTTTTTGAAGAAAAAATGCTCGACTTTGAGGATCCCCGCTTTCAACCCGTAAGCATAATTATCTGTGATGTAGATGATTTGAAATTGGTAAACGATACCCTGGGACACGATCAGGGGGACATACTGCTTAAGGCGACAGCTGCAGCGGTCAGATTTCCTTTTCGATCTACAGATATAGTGGCCCGGATCGGCGGCGACGAATTTGCCATTATCTTGCCTCGAACCAACAAAGATGCCGCCCAAAAAGCCTGCCGCCGTATTGAGGAATCTATCTATCATCACAATATCTCCCGGCCGGAGCTCTATCTAAGTGTTTCCTTAGGCGTCGGTACCAGTGATGAATCCGATCAAGGCCTTATTGAAACTTTTAAAAGGGCGGACAGTTCTATGTACCGCAACAAACTTAATAAAACAAATGGTGCCGGTAATGCCATGGTTCGTTCTCTGCTTTCTACCGTAGGAGGCAAGGATTCGCTGACCAAAGGATATAGCAACAAGATCAAGGAGATGGCCGTGGCCCTGGGCAAAGAAGTGGGTCTAAGCCAAAAAGAGCTGGCTACGGTATCTGTTTTGGCGCTGGTTCATGATATCGGTGAAGTAGGTGTTCCGGAAAATATACTTTACAAACAGGGCAAACTGCTTCCCAAAGAACGGGAAATTATCGAAAAGCATCCTGAAATCGGCTACCGTATAGCCCTTGCTTCTGCAGAGCTGGCCTCTGTAGCGGAATATATTCTTTCCCACCATGAATGGTGGAACGGTAAAGGCTATCCTTTGGGCTTAAAGGAAACAGAAATTCCTATAGCCAGCCGTATCATTTCTCTTGTTGATGCTTACAATGCCATGACAAGCGAACGCCCCTATCGAGAGGCCCTTTCACATGAAGAGGCTATTGCCGAAATACAGCGTTGTGCGGGCACCCAGTTCGATCCGGAACTGGTGAAAAAATTCATAGAACTTTTTACTGGGGATCAACATCCTTAATGCTGCGTTTTTTTGCAAATCTTAGCGCCTACCAGGTCATGTTTATGTCTGTCCGGGGCAGTTGCGGAAAATTTTATTTCACTATCCGAAACTACTGAAAAATTCCTGGACCCTGTTAGCTCAAAACGGAGATCTTTCGCTACCTTCCGGGATGACAACAGCGGTGATGTTTCAAAAAAACCATGCTTTTCAGTCGTTTCCATTATCCCTGTGCGCACTGTTATTTTGTCTTGACAAATTATTATGTGGGTGTTATTGTAAAAAAGAACGGTTAGCACTCTCGACGCTGGAGTGCTAATTTAGAACAGGGGTGTAAAATATGGGACTCAGTGCACGTAAAAGGCGTATTTTGCGGGCAGTTGTAACGGATTACGTAAAATCAGCGCAGCCTGTTGGGTCTCGAACCATTGCCAGGCGTTATAAAATGGGGTTAAGTTCGGCCACGATCCGTAACGAAATGGCGGATCTTGAAGAATCGGGCTACTTGTTCCAACCTCATACTTCGGCCGGGAGGGTTCCTTCACAAAAAGGTTATCGTTACTATGTCGACCGGTTGATGAAGGCCCCTGACCTTGAAGAGGAGGAAAAGGCGGAAATAAATCAGGTTTTCCAATACAAAAAACTGCAGGAGATCGAAGAAATTATCCATCACACTTCTCGACTCCTTTCCTTGCTTACAAACTATACTTCTTTGATACTTGGGCCACAGCTTAAAAAAAGCGCTTTTAAAAAATTGCAGATCATGCCCCTTGACGATCAGAGGGCTCTGCTCGTGCTGGTAACCGATACTGGTTTTGTAAAAAATAATGTTATTGATTTGCCCCAGACTTTGTCAGGCAGCGAGTTAAATCGCATAGTTTCTTATCTCAACAGCCGCTTAAAAGGGCTTACCATTGATAAAATTACCCCCAGGCTTATCAGCGAATTGCGTCGCGATCTCTACCACCATATCAAATTTCTGGAAAAAACTTTTACTTTATTGGAAGACAGTTTGGCTGAAGACGAAAGACGCGTATTTTTGGGAGGCACCACCAATATTTTGAACCAGCCGGAATTTGAGGATATTGAAAAAATAAAGGCCTTACTTTCACTTTTTGAACAGCATTCCCTTCTGGCAACTCTGCTTTCCAGGCCGGTAGCCGGTGTTGAGGGGATCACTATCAGGATTGGTAAAGAAAATTTGCTGGAAGAGGTCCAGGAATGCAGCCTCGTTCTGGCTTCCTATTCTTTCGGAAAAGAAGTGGTGGGAACCTTGGGTATATTAGGTCCAACACGTATGAACTATGCCAAAACGGTTGCTGTTGTACAGCAAGTTGTAGACCAACTCAACAGGCTTTAGCCTGGCAAAAGGAGCTGAGTAGACAATGAAAGAAAACAACATTTTTCCCTCTTCTGATGAAGGGGAAAAGGAATTAGAATATACTGCCGGTGGGGAAGATAATATTGGCAACGGCAGTGAAAAATCGCCACCCCGGGAGGAAGACTCTCCCCCGGAGCTTGAAAAGGCAGATGTTGGCTTAAAGGCTGAGGGGCCAGATGATATTACTATCGCGGAAAACCTGGAGCAAAAAATAGAAAAGCTGGAACAGGAAAAGGAAGAAATGAAGAACCGGATGCTACGCCTACAGGCTGATTTTGAAAATTTTAGGCGGCGCGTCCGCAGCGAGAAAGCGGATCTGATTAGCTATGCCAATTTTGATTTAATGCAGAAGCTGCTGCCGGTTGTTGACAACTTGGAAAGAGCTCTTTCCGCCTCCCAAGGAGGCGCTTCCGAGGGGATAGTGGAGGGTTTGGAGATGATCAGAAAAAGCTTCTTGGAAATTATGGCCAAGGAAGGGGTTACTCCTATCGAAAGTATCGGCAAACCCTTTGACCCCAATTGCCATGAGGCCGTTTTCCGGGAAGAAAACTCCGATTTTCCACCCGGTACAGTCGTAGAAGAACTACAAAAAGGATATATGTTTAACGATAAAGTTTTGCGGGTGAGCATGGTCAAAGTCTCTGCAGAATGATTTTGTTTTTTAAAGAAAAAATCAAATTGAACTACTGTTCTAAGGAGGGATAATAACGATGTCAAAGATTATTGGCATTGATCTGGGAACGACAAATTCCACCGTAGCCGTCTTGGAAGGCGGGGAGCCGGAAATTATTTCAAATGTGGAAGGAAGCAGATTGACTCCTTCTATTGTTGCTTTTACTAAGGAAGGAGAAAGAATAGTAGGGCAGATTGCCAAACGTCAATCTATCACAAACCCTGAGCGCACGATCACTTCGATTAAAAGAGAGATGGGAACAAGTTTTAAAGTTGAAATTGACGGCAAAACATACACACCGCAGGAAGCCTCCGCTATGATTCTGCAAAAACTCAAAACAGATGCAGAAAGCTACCTGGGAGAAAAAGTAGAAAAGGCAGTTATTACCGTCCCCGCTTATTTTACGGATAGTCAAAGGCAGGCGACCAAGGATGCCGGGCGTATCGCCGGGTTGGATGTTTTGCGTATTATCAACGAACCTACTGCTGCCGCTTTGGCTTATGGTTTGGAAAAAGGTGAAGATCAAACGATATTGGTTTACGATCTTGGCGGCGGCACTTTTGATGTATCTATTTTGGAGCTGGGCGACGGAGTATTCGAAGTTAAGGCTACCAGTGGCAACAACCGGCTGGGTGGCGATGACTTTGATGAGCGGGTTATGAATTATTTGGCCTCCGAATTCAAAAAAGATACGGGGGTAGATCTTCAAAAAGACAGCATTGCCATGCAGCGGTTAAAAGATGCGGCCGAGAAAGCCAAAATTGAGCTTTCTACCATGACAAGCACCAATATCAACCTACCTTTTATTACCGCTACTTCCGACGGCCCCAAACACCTTGATTTGACCCTAACCAGGGCCAAACTAGAAGAGCTGATTTCTGATTTGGTTGATAAAACTACTGGTCCTTTGCGCCAGTCCCTCTCCGACGCTGGCCTGGATCCTGAAGGAATTGATAAAGTCATCTTGGTAGGTGGATCAACCAGGATTCCCCTGGTGCAAAAAGTTATCAAGGATTTGCTGGGCAAGGAACCCCACAAGGGCGTTAACCCGGACGAAGTTGTGGCTTTAGGAGCGGCTATCCAAGGGGGAGTGCTGGGCGGCGAAGTAAAAGACGTTTTGCTTTTAGATGTAACGCCACTTTCCTTGGGCATTGAAACCCTGGGCGGCGTGGCTACCAAGATTATTGAAAGAAATACGACCATTCCCACTTCCAAAAAACAAATTTTTTCAACGGCGGCTGACAACCAGACCAGCGTCGAAATCCATGTTTTACAAGGCGAACGGCCCATGGCGGCGGGCAATAAGACTTTGGGACGTTTCATGCTCGACGGAATTCCGCCGGCTCCACGGGGAGTGCCGCAGATAGAGGTTTCTTTTGATATTGATGCCAACGGCATTGTTAATGTATCGGCGAAGGATCTGGGAACCGGCAGGGAACAAAAAGTTACTATTACGGCTTCCTCCGGACTAAGCGATGAAGAAATTGATAAGATGGTAAAAGAATCCGAAAAACATGCTGAAGAAGACCGGAAATTCAAAGAACTAGTTGATGCACGCAATGAGGCCGACACACTGATTTATTCCACGGAGAAAACTGTCAAGGAACTTGGCGATAAAGTAGACAGCGATACCAAAGGAAAGATAGACGAAGCCACCAAGGAACTAAAGGATGCCTCAGCGGGCGATGATATCGAAAAAATCAAAACCGCTTCCGAAAAATTAAGCGGTCTCCTTCATGAGATTTCCACTAAACTGTATGAACAGGTCCAACAGGAGCAGCAGGCCGGTGGGGAAGGGCAGGCTGCAAGCGGTGACGGTGCTGCCCCCGGGCCGGAGGAGCAGGAAGACGTTGTTGATGCCGATTATGAAGTCGTGGATGATGACGAAGAAAAGAAATAAACCGGTCAAATTTAACCGGGCATGGAAGGCTGGGCGGAAAGGCGAAACCATTGAAAATAGAAGCGGCTTTAGCCATGGCCTTAATTACAGGAAAATATTTTAGGTTTTTGTTTAGGAACGGAGGAGTTTATGTCTTCTAAAAGAGATTATTATGAAGTGCTGGGGCTGGACAGAGAGGCCTCCTCGGAAGAAATAAAGAAGGCTTACCGTAGACTGGCACGGAAATACCACCCGGATGTTAACCCCGGGGATAAAGAAAGTGAAGCCAAGTTTAAAGAGGCAAAGGAAGCCTACGATGTTCTTATCGATCCACAAAAAAGAGCCGGTTACGACCGTTTTGGCCACCGTGAAGGTGCCCAGGGTTTTGGTGGTTTCGAAGGCTTCGGCGGGTTTGGGGATTTTGCAACCGGGTTTGAAGACATTTTTGATAGTTTTTTTGGCGGCGGTTTTACCGCAGGAAGAGACCGGCAGGCTACTGCCTCCCGGCGCGGGGCCGATTTACGCTACGATATGGAAATATCCCTCAAGGAAGCTGCCGGCGGGGTAAACACTTTCATTAATGTCCCCCGTGCCGAAAAATGTCCTGATTGCAACGGCACCGGGGCCAAAAAAGGCACCCAACCGGTGACTTGTAGCGCCTGTGGCGGCACCGGCCAACGGCAGGTTGTTAAAAACACGCCGTTTGGCCGGTTTGTAAGCATGGGAACTTGCGAAAAATGCCAGGGTGCAGGACGTGTTATCAAAGAATATTGCAATACCTGCCGCGGCGAGGGCCGCATACATCGGGAACGAAAGATCGAAATAAAGATCCCGGCGGGAGTGGACAGTGGTTCCAGGCTTCGTGTGCCCGGTGAAGGTGAAGCCGGCATAAGAGGAGGGGGCCCAGGAGATCTTTATGTGTTTATTCATGTCCGCCCCCACAAAATATTTACACGGCAAGATAATGATCTGATCTGTGAGGTCCCCTTAAATTTTGTTCAGGCTGCATTGGGGGGGGAACTGGAAGTTCCTACGCTCGATGGTAAAGCAAACCTGCGCATTCCGGCAGGGACACAACCAGGTGCCGTTTTCCGTCTAAGGGGGAAAGGAATTCCCAGTTTGCGGGGGTTTGGAAAGGGAGATCAGTTGGTAAGGGTAAAAATAGAAGTGCCGCGCCGGCTGAACGCACGACAAAAGAAAATTTTGCGCGAATTTGCCGTGGCCTCCGGCTTGGAAATTTCGGAGCAGGAGGGGAAAGGCTTTTTCGATCGGGTTAAAGATTCTTTGGGGGGCAAACAGTGATGGTTGATGCAGCGTTTTGCTGATGAAAAAAGTGCCGGTAAAGCGCGGGAAGTTCTACGGTTCAACTACAACCTGCGATGACCTGCCCGGCCAATTCCCATCCGTGGTCAGGGGCCGGCCGGCGACATCCTTGTCGCCGC
>JAAZMP010000208.1 GCA_012798755.1 Bacillota bacterium | reverse complement strand
TGCCAGTTCCAGGAGGACCAACAATCAGGAAGTAATCTTCTGCGGCTATTGCTTTGTCAATAATATTTTCAGGATATTCAGTGCTTGAGTCTTCTATGTAACTTGATTTCGGAATATCAATTCCCAACAAAAGATTTCTCTTTTGCTTTGCCGAACTTAAAAATGAAAATAAGTTTCTATACATGCTTTGGTTCGATGTATCCAATGTATCGTGCTCTATAGCCCACATCTCATTCTCATCAAAGTAAGTGGTGTTTCGTTGCTTGTGCCTAAATCTTACTTTTATTCTTTCCCTCTCTATTCTCGATATAGCTCCTTTTAGTATTTGCTTATTGAGCACGCTATCCCCAATCTTGTTACGTGGATATGCAATACAAATCTCACCCTCTCTAAAGTTAGCGATATCATTATCGGGGTTGTTTCTATCAAAAATCACAAACATATCCTTGCCCGAAATATCAATGCTGTTGATGCTCAAATCGTACAAAACATCAAGTGCTTCAGCTCGATCATTAAAATCGCTATTCCGCAATGCAGCCACTCCCGCAGGAGATTCATGATTAATATCCCCAATCTTTTGCAGATAAAGTTCACGTGATATAAAACGAATGTACCGATAGAAATACTCAAGTTCTGCAATCGAACACTGTTTCAGAACCATTCTAAAGCTATCTATCTTTTGACTATAGAATTTAGCTGTTGGCTTCGAAAAAGATGTTGTTTCATAAAGCCTTTCAAACATCTGTGCCACCATTTCATTGTCACCATTTATTATAGCATGCTCGTTGGCCACAATATGGTTGCGCATATTAATTATCTCCCTATTTAGATTTTGGTAATTAGCTGCAAACCTCAAATTACTACCAGGCATAATTCCTGAAGAGTACAATATAGCTGCTTCTATATTTCGTGGATTGGCACCAAACACACTCTCTATCAATAATCTATATACCGCTGTTTGCACTCTATGGTTGTCTGCAATCCTTCCCATATCATAGTTGGGGTAGGGTAGCTTGCCCGATTTTAATTCTATAATTTTATATTGCTCACCATCTTTGTGAAGCAAGTCTAGCCGTCCTTGAAATCCATACTTCTCACTAAAGAACGAAGGCTCAAGCGTGCAATTGTGAATTTCAATTCCCATACTAGGAAAATCCTCACAAATCACCCTTTTTATGTTGTTAAATTGATCTTTAGCCGAATCCCAAAACTTTCTAAAACCATCTCTGTCGGCAATATCCTCACAGCTTGTGTATTCGAACGGCGATTGCTTAAACGATTCCAAAAAAACATCAGAAAACGAAACACTTTCATGATTCTCATTAAATATCAATTCATCCAAAAAGAAGTTTGCCAGATTCCCCAATAATATATATGACCGATTTTCAATAGTTTCAAACTTGTTTCTGAAAAAGTGCATAGGAGTAGTACAAAAATCATGAAAGCACTCTGCAATTGCCGAAGCATCCACTAAGTAGTCTGGCTCAAGCACAATAGTTTTAGGAATCCAGTATCCATCAGCATCTTCTCTTATTTCATCAATGTTGAGCTGAGCGCCCTCCCAAAATTCGTTTATTGAATCTGATAAAATAGCATTATCAGGTTCTACATTATATTTTATATACACAATCTTGCCAGGCTCATGATCTACTAGGCATTTCAAAATATAATTATCCCTATCAATATCAACAATATGAACCCTTATGTGCTTTTCATTTTCTATAGCTCCTAGTTTAACTTCACTTTCCGCAGGCAAATCCTCCTCTTCAATATTCTCCCCACTTTCGATAAATAACAAAAAACTCTCAAATGCGTCCCTGTGTTTTATAAATTCAGCTTTAGATACCTTAATGTTGCTACTATTCCTACTTTTTTTAGCTTTTACTCTAAGGTTTTGCAGTTGCCACTCCACCTTTTTGGGTAGTTCCAACTTTTGGGCCACATACACCAATCTCGAAAATAGATTTGGAAACTGTATTGTGTTATTAGCTGTAATCTCTTTTGCTAGTCGCTCCAGAATTTTGGCCAACCTGGTCAGTTTTTCATTATAGTTTATCTCTTGTTGCGCCAGATCTTCAATCTCGCCCCTATATATATTACAATCAATCATTATATATTCTACTTTCCAATAATCAAATCCAATATTTT
>JAAZMP010000212.1 GCA_012798755.1 Bacillota bacterium | reverse complement strand
GAAAAACCGTAGAGATCCTGCTTGAAGGCAGAAGTGAAGGAGACCCGGCAATACTAAGCGGCAGAACTGCTGACAGCAGATTGGTCAACCTCAGAGTACATGATCTAACCATGATACCAGCTGATCTACTTGGCTCCGATGGCCAGCTTGACGGAAGTCTGCTAGAAGGCTATATGGCACTTGTTAGAATAACAAAAGCAAAAACCTTCTCTCTGGAAGGAGAATTGGAGAGGCTTGAAGCATGAGCCTTACCTATGACACTATAAACCGCGACAAAATTACGCCAATGATGCAGCAGTATCTTGGGCAGAAGGAAGCCTGGCCTGATTGTCTACTGTTTTTTCGCCTGGGTGATTTCTACGAGCTTTTCTTCGATGATGCTATTACTGCAGCTCGTGAGCTTGAGCTTGCGCTGACCGGACGCGACTGCGGCTTAGATGAACGAGCGCCTATGTGCGGAGTCCCATATCATGCGGCTGGCAATTACATATCCCGCTTGATCGCAAAAGGCTTCAAGGTGGCGATCTGTGAACAGGTTGAGGATCCGGCGACGGCAAAGGGCATAGTCAAGCGTGAGGTTATTCGTGTTGTTACTCCAGGTACTGTTACTGACGCTTCATCACTTGATGAGAAGAGCAATAACTACATAGCTTGTGTCTATCAGCTCAATCAATACTTCGGTCTGGCGGCCTGTGATCTGACCACCGGTACTTTTGACGCAACTCAGATCATTGTCGTCCGAACGGCTGGCAAGCTGGCGGATGAACTTGCCAGATTCAAGCCATCGGAGATCGTTTGCCAGCAGCATTTTGCTGATAGTCAGTTTGGTAAACAATTGATCAGACAATATAATTCAGCGTTGACGATCAGACCTGATGAATATTTTTCATTAGCCGCGGTTCGCGAGCAGCCGGCTCTTGAAATTTCTGAAGCGGACGGTCATTCCGCGTCAGAATCAATTTGGTCACAGGCAGCCGCGGCCTTTCTGAACTATCTTAAGGAGACACAGAAAACTAATATCAAGCATATCACCTCGATTACACCTTATGCAATTCAGGACTATATGCAGCTGGATTCAATTGCAAGGCGTAATCTTGAGATAACCGAGACCTGGCGTGATAAGCAGCGTAAGGGTAGTCTTCTCTGGTCGATCGACAGGACCAGGACGAGTATGGGCAGTCGTCTGCTGCGCCGCTGGCTTGAGCAGCCTCTGATCAGCAGATATGATATTATGTGGCGTCAGAATGCCGTTGGCAGCCTCAAGGATGCCTTCATGCAGCGCTCAGAGCTAAGAGATATGCTGCAGGGCCTCTATGATCTTGAACGTTTAGCCGGCAAGATAGCACTGGCAAATGTCAACGGGCGTGATTTATTGATGCTGAATCAATTATTGTGCAAGCTTCCTTACATCAAGAACGTGATCAGCGATTGGAAGGACCCATATCTGATCAAGCTTCATGATGATTTGGACCTAATGGAAGAACTGCAAAATTTACTTGAAGCTTCTATAGATCCAGATGCGCCCATAACGGTAAAAGACGGCCATTTGATCAGACCTGGATACAATGTAGAGGTTGATAAACTAAGAACTGCTGCTGTTGAAGGCAAGGATTGGATAATTCAGCTTGAGGCACGTGAGAAGGAAGCAACCGGAATAAAAAATCTTAAGATACGCTATAATCGTGTTTTCGGATTCTATATTGAGGTTACCAAATCAAACCTGGATCAAGTACCCGAGCATTATGTACGCAGACAGACTCTTGCTAACGCAGAACGCTATATAACAGAAGAGCTAAAAGAGATGGAAGACACTATACTTGGCGCTGAGCAAAAATCTGTCGCTCTAGAGTATGAGATCTTCTGTGATATCAGAGATAAAACTGCTGATAGGCTGGATCAGCTGCAGCAGAACGCTTCAGTTCTGGCTCAGCTTGATGTATTGGCGTCGCTGGCTGAACAGGCAGACCGCGGACAGTACTGCAGACCAGAAATCACAGCTACTGATGAACTGGAAATCCTGCAGGGAAGACATCCTGTGGTTGAGAAAACATTAGACAGTGGCCAATTCGTTCCAAATGATACTTCACTTGACTTAAGCAACAGGAGGGTCATGATCCTGACGGGACCTAATATGGCCGGTAAATCAACATATATGCGACAAGTGGCGTTAATTGTTTTATTAGCACAGACTGGCAGCTTCGTACCGGCAGAATCGGCAAGAATCGGTTTGGTCGATCGCATTTTTACTAGAGTGGGCG
>JAAZMP010000189.1 GCA_012798755.1 Bacillota bacterium | reverse complement strand
GGATACCCCTTGAGGAGTTTTGCTCTCATTTCATAAATGCCTCCTTATATGCTATAAGTATCTTCTTCTTTTTTTACAATGTTTATGCGCGTTTTGTTTAGAAATACCTCTGTCTTTTATTATATATTAAAACCCTTCGTCCAGGCTATGCCCAATCTTGGGTTCCTTTCTTGTCCGACAGGCATGATAGCGGTGCTATGTAAGTTGCTTTTCGAATTGCCTAAAGATATAATTAGAGTGCTCAGGTTCAATGAACGGGGTGGATTTTTTGTTTGTAGCAAAAAGTACGAACGAAGAGATAACCAGAAATATGGGTAAAAAATTGGGAGAAAAATTGAAACCGGGGACTGTTATTGCCTTGATCGGCGAACTGGGTGCCGGGAAAACGGTATTTGCCCGGGGGGTAGCTGAGGGTTTGGGCTTTACGGGCATTGTTAACAGCCCTTCTTTTGTTCTTATGAACCTCTACCGGGGGCGGATGGAGCTCTATCATTTCGATTTTTATCGTTTGGAGGAAGAAGAGGAACTGCAAGAGCTGGGGCTGGAGGAATACTTCTATGCCAAAGGCGTGGCTATAGTTGAATGGGCCGACAAATTCCCGGCCGCTTTGCCGGTAAAGAGGCTGGAAGTAGAGATCGTTAAAGATGACAGGGATTTGGATAATTCCCGCATTCTTTATTTTAAACCCCGGGGCGGGCTGGATGGTTTCTCTTGTGAGGAGTTGAAAAAAATTGCTGCTCCTGGCTTTTGATACCACGACCCGGGTTTGCACCGTGGCACTGGGCGATGGTGATAATATCCGGGCGGAGTATATGTTACATATTAAAAGGACCCATTCCCGGCATCTGCTGCCGCTTATTGTATCGCTTTTAAAAGATTCCGGTGTCGACAAAGACCGGCTTGATGGTGTGGTGGTTTCTGTCGGCCCGGGTTCTTTCACCGGGATCCGCGTCGGTATGGCTACAGCCAAGGGCCTCTGTCTCGGGCTGAAGATCCCTGTTGTTGGAGTGATGACGCTCGATGCCCTGGCGGGGGCTTGTGCTGTTTTTCCCGGCTTGATCTGCCCCATATTGGATGCGCGCCGGGATCAGGTTTATACGGCTTTATACCGCGGTGGGACGGCAGATCCGCAGATGTTGCAGCCGGCAGCGGCTCTTTCTTGCGGGAAACTGGTAAAGATGCTCGGTGACTACGAAGAGGAAGTGATTTTCTTAGGGGATGCGGTGAAAGGTTTTGGGAAAGAATTGAAACTGCAGTTAGGGGAGAAAAGATATAAACAGGCGCCTCTGCCTTCCTGTTTCAATCGTGCCTCTTTGGTTTTGCAAAGGGGGGTAAGGATCTGGCGGGAAGAAGGGCCCCTTTCTCCCCATGCGCTGAAACCTTTTTACATTCGCCTTCCCGAGGCGGAAAGAAAGCTGCAGGAAAAAAATAGAAAGGAAAAATCTAAAATTGCAGGTAAAGATCACCCCCATGACGATCGATGATTTGGACGACGTCCTGGCTATTGAAAAAACCTCTTTTATCTTTCCTTGGTCGGACCACTCTTTTTACGGAGAAATAAAAGAAAACAAAAATGCTGATTATGTTGTAGCTCGTTTGCGAAATAACAATAAAATTGTTGGATATGGGGGGCTTTGGGTTTTTTTTGATGAAGGACATATTACCACCCTTGCTGTCCACCCTCACTATCGAAAGGCCGGGGCCGGCAGCTCCTTGCTGGACCATTTATTGAAAAAAGCGCGGAGCAGGGGAGCGCGCAAGGTTTTTTTAGAGGTAAGGGATTCCAACAAAGTGGCCCGCGGACTTTATGAAAAATTTAAATTCAGGGTGATTGGCAGGCGTAAAAATTACTACCTGCTCGAGGATGCTGTTGTCATGCTGCTCAAATTTCCTAAAAGCGTAAGCCAACCTTCTTGAAATCGGAATAAATGTTAGGAAGTGTCTTTGATGAGTGGAAAAACATTAATTTTAGGGCTGGAAACCAGTTGTGATGATACCTGTGCCGCCGTAGTGCTAAACGGGCGCACGGTTTTGAGCAATGTTGTCTCCTCCCAGGATAGTTTTCATCTCCGGTTCGGCGGCGTTGTTCCGGAGATTGCCTCCCGTCAACATTTGGAGATTATTACCCCCGTTATCGAGGAAGCCCTAAACGATGCCGGCGTGGAGTTCGGGGAACTGGACGGCATCGCTGTTTCTTGCGGCCCGGGCTTGGTGGGGCCCCTTTTGGTGGGGGTTTCCACAGCCAAAGCGCTTTCTTTTACCCTGGATCTGCCCCTGGCCGCTGTAAACCATCTGGAAGGACATATTTACGCCAATTTTTTAACGGGTGCCACAATTTTATTTCCGCTTTTATGCCTGGTTGTCTCCGGCGGGCATACCTCCCTTCTGTATATGAAAGGGCATGGCCAAATTGAAACACTGGGTCGGACCCGCGATGATGCTGCGGGAGAGGTTTTCGATAAAATAGCCCGGGCGCTGGGCCTGGGTTTTCCGGGAGGCCCTGAAATTGAAAAGCTGGCCCGGCAGGGGGAAG
>JAAZMP010000188.1 GCA_012798755.1 Bacillota bacterium | reverse complement strand
TTCAGATCTTTAGTTTAACATTCACATGTGGGTTTAGCCCCTAAATATTGGATAAACAATAGAAGCAAACACAGTTTATGGTATTATATATTAAAGTGTCTAGATAATATTTGTCTATCAAGGGAGGCCAATATGTTAACATCTGAAGAAATAAAAAGACGCCTATGGGATGGGGCCAATGAACTCAGGGGTTCAATGGATGCCAGTAGGTATAAGGATTATATGCTAGGCTTAATGTTTTACAAATTTTTAAGCGATAAAACCTTAGAAACCTATAAAAATGCAGACCGTCTAGGTCAAATTAGCGAAAAAGGTTTAGTAGAGGCTTATACCAAGGCTCGGGAAAGCTATGGGGAGATGCTGGATACTACCATTCAAAGAATTTTAGGTTATTACATAAAACCACAGTACCTCTATCAAGTATGGGTGGAGGATATTAACTCAGGGGAATTTGAGCTGCAGAAGGTAACCGACAGCCTGCACGAGTTTGAACGCTCCATATATGTAGAAGTTGGTGAAAACAAATTTCAGGGCTTATTTTCGTCTGCTACTATTGATTTAACAGATACGGCATTAGGAAATAACCTAAATGAACGCAGTAAAAACATACAGGCATTAATTATGTTGTTTGCAGACTTAAACATGGTAGCTCTGCAAAAGAGTGATATTTTGGGAGATGCTTATGAGTATTTAATCGGCCAATTTGCTATGGAATCCGGAAAAAAGGCCGGGGAGTTCTATACCCCCCATCAAGTAAGCGAAGTAATGGCCCAGATTGTATCTAAAACCACTAGAATTAGCCAAATATATGATGCAACTGTCGGCTCCGGGTCACTGTTATTAACTGTCGGTAAACATTTAGATACTGCTGCTCAGAAAGACCTGCATTACTACGGGCAGGAGAAAAACACAGCCACCTATAACCTCACTCGAATGAATCTTTTGCTGCATGGTGTACGGCCAGAGAAAATGACAGTAAGAAATGCTGATACTATACCTTATCTTATGACTGGCCGGAAGACCCTGAACGACCTAATGAAGGGGTTCAATTTGATGCCGTAGTTATGAATCCTCCGTATTCCGTAAAAAACTGGAATAGAACAGGATTAAAGGTGAGCGACCCCAGATTTGAGATAGCCGGTGTCCTGCCGCCTGATTCAAAGGGAGACTTTGCTTTTCTATTACATGACCTCTACCACCTGCGCAAAGGTGGAACTATGGCTATTGTCTTGCCTCATGGTGTCTTATTTAGAGGTGGAGTAGAGGGAGAAATCAGGAGAAGACTATTAGATAGGAATCACATTGATGCCGTCCTGGGTTTACCCAGTAAGCTCTTTACCAACACTGGAATACCTGTAGTAGTCCTTATACTCAAGAAAAACAAGGAAATGGGGGAGCCAGTCCTAATTATTGACGCCTCCAGGGAGTTTAAAAAGGAAGGGAGGCAGAATGTTCTCCAGGAAAAACATATAGCAAGGATAGTAGATACCTACCTGGAAAGAAATGTCCAGGAAGGATATAGCAGTTTGGTGTATAGGGAAGATATTTTAAAAAATGACTATAACCTCAATATTCCTAGATATGTAGTGGCTAAATCTGATGATATCGCCCATGATGTAGATGCTCATTTATTGGGGGGAATACCCGAAAGGGATATAAAGGAATTAAAGATACTGGGTACTATGGTTCCGGAAATTTTAGCAGATTCCTTTAGGCCTATCAGACCCTTATATCTTGAACTAGCCACAGATATAGATGATTTGACAGAGAAGGTTATGCAAAGTGATGTGGTAACAGCTTCTACCGAGAAAATGGTAAAAACGATAAACGAGTATACAGCCAGGTACTGGGATATCATAACAGTTGCCAAAGGTGAAACAAATGCCAAAGAAATAATGAATGAGATGCTTGTAGATATAAAAAATCTGTTATCAGGATTTAACTTTGTCAATATTTATGACGGTTATCAGGTTATAACTGAGATTTGGAGAGACTTTTTAACAAAGGATATAGAAATAATTGCTCAAAGTGACTTCTACACCGCTGCCCGCACCAGGGTTCCCAAGATGGTTACAAGGGGGACAGGCAATAATAAAAGGGAAGAGCAGGACGGTTGGTATACCTATGGCTCATCAATTAGTCGGCGATTACCTGATTATTGATGAAGCCGAGGATGAAGAAAACAGAAGGCATATGATAATGCGACCCTATCAGGTATACGCATTGCAGGCAGTTGAGGGAGCTGCCTTTGGTTGGGATAATGAAGACAGAATCCCCCATGGTGGCTATGTATGGCATACTACCGGCTCAGGCAAGACAATTACAAGTTTTAAAACAGCTTTGTTCTTGTCTACCCGAGGAGGTTTTGACAAGGTTGTTTTCCTGGTGGACAGAAAAGAATTAGATAAAAAGACCAGTGAAAATTTCAAAGAATACGCCACCTATGAAGCAGTTTCTGTAGATGATACCAGCCATACATACCAGCTAAAGAAACAACTGTTGTCTAGCAAAAGGGGTATTGTTGTCACCACCACATTTAAGCTAAATAACTTGGTTAGAGAGCTAATGGAAGGGGCAGACCTTGGTCTATCAAAGAAAAAATTTATCTTTATAATAGATGAAGCCCATAGAACAACCATGGGCGGCATGATGGTCAATATAAAGAAATTTTTTAAGAAAAACGGGCTTTTTTATGGATATACAGGCACACCTTTATTTGATGAAAATAAGGTTACAGGGATGGTAAATGAAAAATCGGTGGTTATAGATACCACTGAAAAGCTTTTTGGGCCAGAGCTCCACAAATATACCATAGACCAGGCCATCGCAGATGGCAATGTATTAGGGTTTAATGTTGACTATATCAATACCGGGGAATTTATCAGTTATGAGGACCTTAGAGAGCAAATAAAGGCACAGATAGAGTTCGAAAAGCCGGATATGGCAGAGTTAGAAACAGAAAGGCTAGTCTATGGCTGGAGCGACTTAGAGGTGGAGAAAGAAGCAGTAAAACGAGGTATTCTGTTTTACCAGGATGAAACCCACATACCTAGAGTTGTTGAAAGAATATTAGATAATTGGCGAGAACAGTCTAAAAACAGAGTATTTAACGCTATTCTAACAGTTGCTTACAAGAAAAGAGCCATCGCCTACTTTAAGGAATTTAAAGAACAACTTAAACGGAGAAATGATAATATTAATCTTGCCCTAACCTTTAGCTTTGGTAGTGAAAGTGAAACTGATAGGGTAGAGCCCGGGATAATTGAAATGATATTCAAGGATTATGCCGGTTTTACAGGCATTGAATTTGTTAGTGGCGATAAAGCCAAAGGTGAAGAAGCCTACTTTGAGGACATCGTGGCCAGAGGCACTCGTGGAGGTAGTGGCAGGAACAAGAAAAATATAGACCTGATCATAGTCGCAGACCAGATGCTGACCGGCTATGATTCTAAATACCTAAACACCCTCTATGTAGATAGGCCATTGGCATTGCAGGGACTGATACAAGCATACTCCAGGACTAATAGGATATATGGTAGAGAAAAGGAATTTGGCTCTATAGTAAATTTTCAATATCCGAAAATAACAGAGGAACAGGTAAATACCGCCCTGGTGCTATACGGCAGCGGTGGTGCCAGTTCAAGGGCTATTGTAGAAAATTATGATACAGCAGTGAATAAGCTATCTATAAAAGTTGAAGAAATGATTAGGTCATTAGAGAACCCCGGCCAATGGGAAAGCTTAAATTCAGATGAGGCGGCAAGGGAGTTATTTGTGCTGTCCTTTGTGGATGCAAGTAAACAATTAGGTACGGTTATGCAATATTACGAGTATAAATGGGACGATGGAAGATTTAAAATAGATGAACATACCTGGTTAAAATATGCAGGTGCTTATAAAAACTTAACATATAATGAAATAGACCTGATAGATGAGCCAATAACTCCTTTAAGTGGGAAAACAAGAATTACCACAAGGCAGGTAATAGATGATAAGCACATATTAGGCTTAATCGGGTCAAAAATTAAGAATGAGAAAGGCATCCAAACAGTAGATGATGAAACTCTGAGACTGATCCATGAAGAAATTCAAGAATTAAGCGATATGGGGCAGGCGAAGCAGGCTAAATTA
Source organism: Bacillota bacterium (assembly GCA_012798755.1). Classification (GTDB taxonomy): domain Bacteria; phylum Bacillota; class Dethiobacteria; order DTU022; family UBA8154; genus UBA9862. Next base: position 2,188 of record JAAZMP010000188.1, on the reverse strand, counting down.
TTGAAAGAATTTGTTGAAAAAGAATTGCTTACCGGGCAAATAAAGGCCGACTTGGACTTTGACCAGGCATTTGAAAATTGGAAGGAGCAGAGGCGGCAAAGAGAAGCTGATAAATTTGCCAAAGAATGGGGCTTATATAGTGAGGTTTTACTTAAGTCCTTGGACCAATATTCTATAGTCAAGGAAGACACTATCCCTTATATAGACGAAATACAATTAAACATTGACTATGAAAAGGCTGAAAATAAAGAAGCAGGTTCTCAGCTGCCACATATGATGAAGGTGGTAAATAAAGTTTTGCCGAATTGGCTAATAGAAATGAAAAAGCAGTATGACTAGAGACGTAAGCTTCTAATCTAATCCTGCACACAGTGGCTGCCATTACCGATGGTCGGGGTGGGTTGCTCGAATGGGTAAAGTAGCCCTTAAACAATGGGCTGTCCACCTGATAATGCGGCTTGTGGGGGGCTTTTCGGGCGGATTAAAACGAAATGTTTTATAGCCGATCATGGGCAGGGGTTAGTGGACCTTAACCACAAGAACAGGCTTCACAGGATGCTCCAGGTCGGTCGATAAGTTAGGACCTGGGGTTGTTTTACCTGCGATTGGGGGGCGTGTCCAGGGATGCGGGTATCATCTGCAGGGGTGCTCAGTTTGGCCGCCCCCAGGGGTATGTGGAATCCTCAAAATTGAAGAGTTGAAACCTTTGGAAGAACCAGGAGAGCCCAAAATTGGGGGTACCGATTTTTTCAATTACTGACAGACTGTCAGTAATCAGTACCGGACAGTTTGACCGTTACTGAAAACTTATCTAGCCTGTCCATGATTCTCTCCTTCTCGAGCTGGGTAAATAACCCTTGTGGAGAATCCCTGAACTCAAGATTGAACCGAGTGACTTTTTCCAAGAAAGCACCCCACTATCTGGATTCATTTTTAGCCTAACGTTGGTCATAATAAGCTATAACCCTAATATAATAAAAGAGCTAGATATACTCCTAAAAAGGCAGGAATTTTCATGAGTGATAGCCGTAGACGGGTCCTTATGGCGTTTGTAAGCGGACGGGAATTAGGCTATAATAACGAACAAACGAGTAGCCATGAAAATGATATAAAGGAAGGGGGAAACAAAGGTATGGGTAAAGTTATTGATCGTATTATGTCAGTACAACTGCCACCACACCAATTAAATGAGTTAGGCATGGAGAAAGATTGGCAAAAAAATGTTTCTCCATCTTTTACCAAAAGGGTTGCTAAAACCGCCCAAAGATATGAGAAAGCATTAAGGGAGTTGTCGAAGCGTTAACAGGGTTAGATATTTATCTGCTGAGGAATTATTAATAATCCACTTCATTGTGGCTGATGCCTATTTTAGCGAATTTATAAAAGATGATAGAGAGCTGAGGGGCATTAAAGATGTGCCTCTTTTTTTATCTGCCCTGAATGAACCAAAACAGACTTTTGATTGCAAAGATTTATATTCCGGCCCTTTGGAAAAAGCTGCAGCCTATATGCGCTCTATTGTAATGAATCACCCGTTTCACGATGGCAACAAACGCACAGCTATGATGGCCGGGATAATATTCCTTGAAGAAAACGGCTACAAGGTAACGGTGCCAAACAAGAAACTTTATCGGTTGGCCCTAACAATAGTGAACAAAAAACCAACTCCTACAATTCATAGAATTACAAGAACATTGAAAAAATATACCAAGGAAAATGATATTAAGCAAAAACAAGGGCGCACGATGCGCCTACTAAGATTTGTGAACAAGATCGCACAACGTAAGCAGCAACGGTAGTGGGCCCTACTTGTATATTTACCCATATCATTGCATAAGCATGCACAACACTAATCTGTCGTTAGAACATAAGCCCCGGCCTTTAGCCGGGGTTATGCTTATTTTGGGTTGCGGGTTGTGTTACGGTTGGGTTGTTTTCTTCTTAAAAACAAAAGCCCGCTGCCCTGCGATCCAGTGTTGGCGCGGGTTTGCGGGTTTGCTATTTTTAGCTGGTGCCGAAGGTGGGAGTCGAACCCACACGTGGGGTGAACCACGGCGGATTTTGAGTCCGCTGCGTCTGCCAGTTCCGCCACTTCGGCATTATCAATATGACAGACTCTATTTTATCAGAAAGAATACACCCAAGTCAATATGAGGGCCATGTTTTTGTGTGGTTCGAGAGGGTTTTT
>JAAZMP010000187.1 GCA_012798755.1 Bacillota bacterium | reverse complement strand
GATGTTTAGGTCAAACCCTTGCTGCAGATCCAAATTTTCCAAAAAAATGGCCTCAAATTGTGCCAGCAGATTATATAAATTTTCGTTACAGGAATGAAAGTTTAAAAAATCGGTCGCTGGTTTGCCGGCAGTATCCTCAGGGAGAAAAGAGGATTGGCTTTTAGGATCATTTTCGATGCCGGGTGTTTCTTCTTTTTGTGTATCGTTTACGGGCAAAGGGAGGGTTTCAGGTTGGGAATCGCCGGCGATAGTTTCAACATATTTTTGTTTAATCCGGGGAGGCAGATCGGCAACAGTGATTATCGGGTTGCTGCTCATCAAAACAGATTGTGCCACTGTGTTGGCCAACTCTCTGATATTGCCGGGCCAGCTATATTTTTTAAGGACTTCCATGGCTTCCGGGCTGAACCTTTGGGCAGGATTTCCCTTGGCCGTTGTTTCTTTTTCCAGGAAATAATTAACGAAGAGGGGGACATCTTCCGCCCTTTCCTCCAGGGGAGGAATAAATAAAGAAGCCACATCCAGGCGGTAGAATAGATCCTCCCGGAACAAATTGTCCTCGACCTTGGTTTGCAGATCGGCATTGGTGGCGGCGATAACCCGGACATCGGCCTTGACCAGCTCTTCGCCGCCCACCCTGAAAAACTCGCCTGTTTCCAAGACCCGCAGTAGCTTTACCTGAATAGAAGGACTTGCGGAATCTATTTCATCAAGGAAAAGGGTTGCCTTATGTGCCAGCTCAAAGATGCCCCTTTTTCTGCTGTGGGCACCTGTAAACGAACCCTTTTCGTGACCAAAAAGTTCGCTCTCCAGGATGGTTTCTGTAAAGGCGCCACAATTAAAGGCCAGGAAAGGTTGTTCCTTACTCTTTAGCCCCCTAATCAGGCTGGACACCCTCAGTCTAAAACATTAAAATAAAAGTATAGGGGGCAATTGAAATGAAAAGGAAAAGACACACCCAGGAATTCAAAGATCAGGTAATAAAAGAAGCGTTGGAGACCGGTAACAGTGCTCTAGTGGCCAGGCGTCACGAACTAAGTGGTAGCTTGGTTGCCCGCTGGGTACGGGAATTTAAAAGCGGTAAACACAGCGCCGGTAGTAACAATGAATTAAATTTTAAAGATTTGACCAAAGATAACCTACAGCTATACCAGGAAAATGATCAGCTAAAGAAAATGCTGGGCGATAAAGAACTGGAAATAGCGATATTGAAGGATCTCATAAAAAAGAAAAACCCTCACTTGCTGACAAAATTGAAGTAGCCATGAAATGGATCAACCTTGGTTATCCAAAAGCAAAGGTTCTAAGGATTGTAGGAGTTGCCCGTTCTACCTACTACTACTGGATAAACAAGAAAACAATTAAACGGGCTGCAAGTGGGGGAAGGCCCATCCCCGGCTACTCGTATACGCTTAACGGTACCAAGATTTACGATGAACAAATAAAAGAATTGCTCTTAAAGCTCATCGAAAACGAAGGCTATGCTTATGGATATTACAAGCTGACCATTATTTTAAAGAGAAAAACCAGCCTGATCATCAACAAAAAGAAAGTATATCGGCTCTGTAAGGAACTCAACATCCTGCGGCCACAGCGCCAAATCTAGGCCAAGCATCCTAGAAAACTGGCCAGAAATCGGACGATCACCGGTTCCAACCAGCTTTGGGAAACGGATTTGAAATATGGTTATATCAGTGGTGAGCAACGATTTTTCTTTATCCAATCCATGCTCGACATTTATGACCGCACCATAGTTGGTTATCACATCGGGCTGCAGTGTAGCGGTCAAGATGCTGCCCGGGTTTTGGAGCAATCTCTTTGGGATAGGAAGCTATTTTACAGTGAAAATAAACCTGTTATTCGCTCTGACAATGGACCGCAATTTACATCTCATAAATTTCAAAACAAGGTAAATGATCTGGAGATGGAACATGAAAGAATACCATTTCGGATGCCCAATTTAAATGCTCACATTGAATCTTTCCACCGGATATTGGAAGATGATTGCCTTTCCCGCTATGAATTCGATAGCTATGAAGAAGCCTATAGCGTCGTTACTGAGTTTATCAGGTTTTATAATGAACAGCGCATCCATTCAAGCATCGGTTACCTAACACCCAGCGAATTTTATGATAATCATCTAACAAACGGCCTTACTACCCGGGAAATAAGGGTTTAGTTACGGTAAAAGCAAGGTTTTGGCCCTGCGTTGCCCTTGATGTGGAGTGCGGCCCGTGTTAGCCTGTTCGGGCAGGAGGCCAAGCGCAGCACGGCTCCCCGGCTGGCCTCCTAGTAAACACGGGCCGAGAGGCTCCATGTCAAGGGGCCAAAACCATTGGATCAGGCAGGGTTGATTTTGTTGAATAGTAAGCTGCAATATGTATCTAAAACAAAAGACGAAATCGTGTGTTTACGCTAGGATTTAAGGCTGGTTGTCCAATATTGGGGGGTTGATCCGTTCCCTATCTTAACGAAT
>JAAZMP010000186.1 GCA_012798755.1 Bacillota bacterium | reverse complement strand
CATTTGCTTGTTTTCCAAGGCCAAAGTTACAGACTGACACACTCAACCATGAAATCCCAATAATGGGGCAGGGGTGCTCGGAAAATTAAGTTCCGCACCGCTCGGAATTATACTTGCCAAAAACATATGTCATTGTTCCACTGCTGTTTCACACCACAGGAAGCGCTAAAACATCTTTCAAAGCAGTACGAATTTCCGATAATTACTTACCTTGATGACTTTTTCAAACTGCAAATTGAACTGCTTTACTAAAAGCGTAAGCCCCATTTTTACCAGTCAGCCTCCATATTGTTAGACCTGATTATTTTCACAATATTCCAAAGGGTGGTTCAGCCGGTTTCGATTCCCTCAACTTGGGCTGGCGTACTGTCTTATGTAATGGAAAACCTGAAGGATGTGAAATTTTCCGAGGCCGTTAAAATTTTTGGAACCTCCGAGAGCTATTTCTGCAGGATGTTCAAACAAGATTTTTCCATGACTTTCAAACAGTTCGTGATAAGGCTGCGAATACAACAGGCAAAGGAGTTATTGTTAAACACGAATAAAAGTGTATCCGAGATTTATGAACAATGCGGATATAACAATAACTGAACCTTTTTTGTAGACTTTAAAAAAATAGCCGGCAAAACCCCCAACCAGTACAGAAAAGAGCATAGCAACGACAAACATTCTGAAAATTTCAGCATGGATAAATTAATAAGCCTGTCACTAATCCAGTCCAATACCTAATAGATAAATAATCAAATTACAATCATGTTCTTACCAGCTGATCTTTTCTCCGGATTTGCAAGTATCTTCGGCAATTCAGAAAGCGGTGCCTTCCTGTATACCATTGAAGTTACATCCAGTTTGCCGCTTTCCAGAAGATTTATTGCTGCAGGAAAAGTATAAGGGTTTATGTAGGACGAACCCAAAGTTATCTCCTTTTTAAAAAACTCAAACGGTTTAATCCTTATTTCATCATCCGGCGCTGTAAGCCCGAACATCATCACCACTGAGTATTTCCCGGCAATATCAATTGCCTGCTGAATTGTCTGGGTCTTGCCGACGCATTCAATAACCACATCAATCTGGGTATACCCTGCCATTTTCAAAGCTGTAGCCACATCTTTGCATAAAGGATCAATCACCATGTCTGCGCCAAACTCCAGGGCTTTCTGCCTTTTTTCGGCTACCGGCTCAATTGCAATAACCCTTGCAGCTCCTGAGAGTTTTGCTAGTTGTACCATCAACAACCCAATCATCCCGCATCCGATAACCGCGACAGTGGAGCCGCATTTTATGTTGCATAGGTCGATCCCGTGCAGACAGCATGAAATCGGCTCAGCCATGGCAGCCTCCTCAAAAGATAGAGATTCAGAAACCTTATATACCTGCGATGCAGGGACAGCGCAGTATTCTGCAAATCCTCCGTTCGTTGTTGTGCCTATACCCACCATACCAGTGCAAAAGTGGCCTAATCCCTTACGGCAGTATTCACAATACCCGCAAAGCTTATTGGGGTCGACGCTCACCCTGTCCCCAACTAATAACCCGCGTACATTCCTGCCTATTTGCGCCACCTCGCCAGCAAACTCGTGTCCGAGTACTGTCCCTGAAGGGGTTTTTGCGGCTCCTTCCTCTCCACAGAATATATGTATGTCTGTGCCACATACCCCACAGGCTCGTACACGTACCAACACCTCATCATCCGAAATTTCAGGAATAGGCCTGTCTTCAATTTTTAATACACCCTTTTCATAAAAAACAGCCGTTTTCATTTATGCCACCCTTTCAAATCCGGTATAGAAGCTATTGCTCCATGGCTTTCGGTGCTCTTACCAGCAACCCAAATTGCCTTTTTCAAAAATTTTGTAATTTCGTCAATTGTAATATTTTTCAAGGTACTGCCCTTCTTTATCCATTCGCTCAAAAATGTACCAAAAAATATATCCCCTGCACCTGTGGTATCTATAGTATCAGCCTTAACTGCAGGTAGCTTAACGCATTTATTCCCCATATAAGCGCTTGCACCCTTTGCCCCGTCTGTAACAAGAACGATTTTGACTCCACAGGATTGAACAAGCTTTACCGCCTCATCCGTATCGTTCATTTTATTCAGCATTAAAAGCTCGTCCTTCGAAATTTTCAAAATATCCACCTTGTCCAGATGCGCTTTCATCATATTAACAGCGAATGTCTTGTCTGACCACAAAGGCTCGCGGTAATTCGGGTCATAAGTGATTATACAGCCGGAGTCTCTCGCGACTGAAATAGCGAATTCTGTTGCGGTTCGGGAAGGTTCGGATACAAGTGAGAGAGAACCGAAGTGGAATATGGACGAATTTTTGATTATTTCAGTATTAACTTCCGTTTTATCAAGGAAAATGTCTGCACCGAAATTCCTGTAAAAACTGAATTCCCTTTCACCATTTTCATCTAACTGAACAAAGGCTAAAGTAGTGTTGTGAACGGGGTCGGCAATCAGCCCTTCATCGGAAATATTATATTTTTTAAGGATTGAGTGCAAAAAATCTCCAAAAATATCCTTTCCAACTTTGCCTATAAATACAGTTTTGCCGCCGAATTTTGAAATTGTCGCCAGCAGATTTAAAGGGGCTCCACCTGCTTTTCTTGAAAAAATCAAATCCCCTGTACCATCCTTCCCTATTGGCACAAAGTCAATCAACATCTCACCCAAAGCTGCGATGTCATACTTCATATTTTATATCCTCCAACGAATATTGAAAGGGGATTCGTTTCCTGAAATAATAGGCATTTATAAACCATGCATCCAGCAATGCCTTCCTTGCAAAATCAAAACCACGGGCAATATTTTCTGAATCGTGCGCATCGGAACCCAGTGTTATCAAATATCCTCCAAGTTCCCTGTAACGTTTCAATATCGGTATATCCGGCATAAGAAATGAATAATGCGACCCAAGGCAGGATGTGTTTACTTCAAGAGCAATACCTTTAACTATGATGGTTTTCAATATCTCATCAATAACATTAACATATTTATTCAAATCAACACTTTTTTTATATTTCCCGCAAATATACCGCAGCGGGCAGGTTAGGTGTGACAGCACATCAAAATCGCAGTTTGCAGCCATTACGGCAACATCATTAAAATATTCTTTTAAAAACAAGTCCATCTCATCATCCGAAAAGGCTGAAAAATCTATCTGTGAATATATACCATGCGTTTTGGTAGCATGTATCGAACCCAAAACAATATCAAAATTCCTGCTACGAATTATTTCATCTGTCGCCGTTCTGCACCAAATCATTTCGCCTATTTCGATACCCGAGAAAACATAGAGGTTTTCGTCATTTGAATTCAGGCTTTTTGCAGCTTTATAGGATTTATATATTGGTTCAATGCCAACCTCGCTGTAAGACTCGATATCGCAGTGGTCTGTAACTGCAAAACCTGCTAGTTTCTTCGCGCTAGCTACCCTATAACTGTCCTTCGGATTGCATTTTGAATCATGGGAAAAATATGTGTGGGTGTGGCAGTCAACCATGCCAGAAACGGCGCGGAGCGGTTTTATCTGCCCACGAGTTTCGATTATATCGGCATTGAACCTTTTAGCCTGCTCAAATTGTGAATAATCGGTTAGAATCCACAACCCTAATCTGGCATACTTTTTCACCATTTTGCAAATTTCTTCGTCTGCTTTCGGAACTGTCACCCAACTGGTTTCAGGAGAAGGTATGCAAAGCCATACAGTTAACGGATTGTTTTTGAGCATTTTCTTTATTTCAATAATCCTTTGCTCATCCACATATCCATCATAGTGAATTTCTGAATCATTAAACCTTTCTGCAACCTTTTTAATGTATACAGGTTCAGTTAAAGTAAATGCCACCTTGGAGCCGGACAATTCAACTGTTTCAAAAAGAGCGTTTAACTGTTCTTCGTTGAATCGCTGGATTTTGTTGTCGAGTTTTACTGTAACATCTGTATCCTTTACAAGTTCCAGCAGCTCAGACAACAATGGAATTTGCGTCCCTCGAAATTTAAAGGACTTTGCTATCCCGGCATCGTATTCAAGCGCCTGCTCATACGTAATGTCAGTTATACTTATCTCATCATTTATAGGGCTTCCATCCAAATAGCGGCAAGTTCTGTTTAGGGTGTTGTCATGCAACAACACACATTTCCCGTCCAATGTAAAATTGGGATCTACCTCTATATAATCATAACCCTGCGCTATGGCAGCCTGAAATGCTGGAATCGTATTTTCCGGAAACTCCCTTTCAACTCCACGGTGGGCTTGATATTTCATCTTTGACCCCCTCTTGATTGATTATTTACATTTTTCTTGTTTAGTTCTATAATATTCCAAAGCAACCAAACAATCAATTCGCGCCACAAAAAATGATTAAATGAGCATGATTTTGAAAATTTGGGGGCGGTTATGTATGAAAACTGAGCGAGAAAAGGCTATCCTTGAAATAGCAATACGGGAAAAGCAGGTCAATGTTAAAAAACTAGCAAAAGAATTATATGCCAGTGAATCCTCCATACGCAGGGACCTCAACCGACTTGAAAAACAAAATTTGTTAAAACGAATTCATGGCGGAGCAATACTCGATGAAAATGCTATCTCTTCAATCAAAATACCCTTTTTGATAAGGGAACTGGAAAAGTCTGATGAAAAAACACAAATAGCAAAAAAGGCAGCTTTGCTTATCCGAGACGGCAATGTTGTATTTTTGGACGCATCAACAAGTGCATACAATATAATTCCTTACCTTGCAAACAAGAAAAATCTCATAGTAATAACCAACGGCTTAAAGGCATTGGCAAAACTCGCTGAATACAATATTAACTGTATTGGCACCGGCGGGTCTGTAATGAACTCATGCCTTGCTTTTGTCGGTGAGGCTACATACAAAGTGATTGAAAGCTAT
>JAAZMP010000185.1 GCA_012798755.1 Bacillota bacterium | reverse complement strand
TTTATTTCCCGAAAAGATCCCTTTTGTTTATAATTAACGCCCCGCTTCTTTTTTGGCTGGGAAGATAATAACCGTTATCTTTCGACACCAAGTTTTCCCGGAGATATTCCTCCAGCAAATCTTCGGAGACAATATCAAAATAAAAATGCAAAAAATCACCGGCCTCCTCCCGGAAGTCAAGAGGCTGGCCGAATTCGCCGGTACAATCAATAAATTGAAACGGTATACCCTTTTCCTTTAAAAAACGCTTTGCCAGGGGGATGGTTTCCCGGCCATAAGTGCGCTCGCCACCGCGCACGAGTTTATTAACGTTGAAACTGTCCTCCCGACGAGAACACGGCAAAACAGCAATAAGATGCTCGCCTGTCAAAGCGCTCAAAGTAGGCAGGCACCCCAAAATCCCGTTACAATAGCTTAAAATAACAACATCCGCCGGCTGTGCCGGGCGCCAGGTATGCCAATCCGCCACGATTGGTTTTACATTTTCGATCTTGTTTTCCTGCAGCTTTTTCCGCAAAAAATCAATGACCCTCTCATTGATATCCACAGCAATCACCTGCCGCACCCTTGCGGCAACCTCCATGCTTAAAAAACCAGCCCCGCAGCCCAGATCATAAACCACCTTATCGCTTTCCAGCCAAGGAGATATTTTATCGGCCAGATGCCGGTAAAACTGCGTTTCTTCGGCAGCCCGTTCAAACCATTGCAAACTTCTTTCCGTCCAGACAAATTTCAAGCGCCCGGCCCCCTTTTTGTGAAGTTTACATTAATTGTACCATTATCTATGATGCAAAACAACACGCCATAGGTAAAAAGCGGGGGTGGCAAGCTGTGTAAAAGCCGGCAAAACTTTGTTTACTGCCCCGGCAAACAGGCGAGAAACATCTGTTTTTTTATTATTCCAAACGGGGTGAAGTAAGAAATTTCTTTTTCCGGTTCCTACAGAACCAGGGCTCTTTTGCCCAATTATTTAGTGCAGCCTACCAGCCGCGTGTATAATCTTCGGAACAAGGTATACAGACGATTTTGCCGTTTTTAAGACGCGCCCGCGGTTCCATGACTTTTTCCCCGCAGGAACTGCAGGTAACTGAGGGGAAGATCCTTGCTTTTCCGGGAATTTCCGTTGCAATCTCTTGAACAATGCAGACCTCTTTCAATGGTCGGGAAAGATAGTAAGCTATTTGCTCCTCATTTTTTGTTTTTAGAAGCTCTTTTTCCTCGGTAGAAGCCTTTCCGGAAAACACTTTTTCCCGTAAGTTTTTCAACTCGGCGCTGCTTTCTTCCGGATAATCCTGCAACGTAACCCGGATGGCTTTTTTATCCCGGCGTCGTATAAACGTATAGACCGACTTGCCATAATCCCTGTAAATTAAGTTGCCCTTACCCAATGTGCAGCCTATTAACACCTGAATCGCATCAATGGAGCAGCTGTCATTTTCCACAATCGCAACAAGCTCCTCATCTATATCGCGTTCCTTGAAAACCTGCATTGCGGCCTGTGCCACGCGGCACCCCCGGGCAAGCCCCATACAAACATGCCCGTGAAAATCCACCGCCTTTTCCCATAAATTCCTTTCCAAAGCCATACCGTTTGCAACCTCCCTACACAAATATTTACAAAATACAGCCCCGGATAACATGAATTTGGGGGCTATTGCTTGCTTTGGCCGTCCACCCGCCAGGTCATCACTCCTAAACGAGCCCGGCTTTCCTCGGTAACGATCCCCCCTACACTGCGCTCCCGGACAAACTTGGCCACGATGTCCTCGATTTTAGGGGTAATTTCCATATAAAACCATAGGAACCGCGTCAAGCCTTCTACAGCTTCCTCTTCCGTTTGTTTTCGCACTCCTGAACTATGCAGATAGCGCATGGTAGGAAAATACCCCATGCTGTAAAGAAGGTTAAAAACATAGATAATATAATAGCCCCGTTCGGGAATATTTTCCTGTAAAACATGTTCCAGCAATTCCTGGCGCAACCGGCTGTAGCTGCCTTCGGCCCAGGCAATAAAGCAACAGTGGCGGCGCGAAGCCTGATTTAATTTAAGCAGGGTTTCCACATCGCTTACCGCAGGTGTCATGGAGGCAAAAACAAGATCAAAACGATTGTCTAAACCTTCTTTTTCCAGATCAATGTCCTCCCACATGCGCTGAAGGACATTTATATTTTGCAGACCTGCTTTTGCCGCTCTTTCCTTAAGAAGCCGGCACATTTCGGCAGCGCCATCCAGGGCCACTACCTGCCGGACTTTGCCGGCCAAGGGAAGCGCATACCTGCCGGTTCCACATCCAACATCCAAAACCTCCGTCTCCGGCGTCAACATGCCTTCCGCAGTGAGAATCCCCATTACTTTTTGCAAACGCTCCTGCGCTTGTTTTGGAGAACTTTTTCCGAAGCCTGGAGCCATCTTATTCCAGTATTCCATCGCTTCTTTTCCCCGGCGGATTCTCCTTTGCTGGGAAAGTTTTCTGCTTTCTTTCCAGGCCTTGGACCAAAAATCAGGTTCGCGGAGAAAGGCGGCGTCCATTTGCATTACAGCATTTCCTCCTTTTTCTTTGTAGCATAAAGTAGCACTAATATTGCATTCGTAATACCATAAGATAAACTTCGCCCTATCTGTTGAAATTCCTTCCTGCAAAAGGATTTACCTAAAAATCTTTTGCAGATCAAACCGCCTTACGCTAACATTTTACCCATTTTTTTCGGAAAATGCCCGGAAAATGCCTGTACGCCTTTATTAATTATGGTAAAATATTTTATAAGATCATAAATCTTATTAAATAACAACAAATTATCTAAAAAATACTTTAAACAAGGGTGAGTATAAATTGTTACCGGAATTACAAAAAAAACTTATCGATACGGCCCTGGGTTCGATACCGCCGGATCTCTGCTTAAAAGGCGGCACTGTCATCAACGTTTATTCGGGAGAAAGGTATGAGGCGGATATCGCCATTAAAGGCGGGCGCATAGCCTACGTAGGCAAAGAATGGGAAAGCACCCTTGCCGGCGACCACCCCGTAATCGATGTCACAGGCTTTAACCTGCTGCCCGGATACATAGAGCCACATGGGCATCCCATGCAGATTCACGATACCATAGAATTTACCAGAGTAGCCTCCCAAAGCGGTATGACCGCCATCGTCGCCGATTCCTACAAAATTTTAAAGGCACTGGGTATAAAAAAATTTGCCGCGTATACCGAAGAAATCAGAAAAAGAACCCCGGTCAAGGTTTATTGGTTTATGCGTATTTTTACGATAGAATACTCCTCATCCGAAAAACCGCTCTATTCCATGGACGAACTGCAAGAGCTCATAAAGCGTCCCCAGATACTATGTATTGGAGAAACAACAAGGTGGCCGGCCATTTTACAGAAAAACGATTTTCCCTTGCGGGCCATCAACATACTTCAATCCGCCGGTAAACGCCCCGACGGCCATACATCCGGCGCCTCCGGCAAAAAACTTGCCGCTCTTGCCGCTGCCGGTATAAGCGGCTGCCACGAAAGCCTGACCGCAGAAGATGTCAGGGAGCGCCTGCGCAACGGCATGCATGTTATGTTGCGCCACAGCTCCCAACGGAACGATATCGACAATTTCCTGGAAATTTTCCGGGATAAAAGTGTTGATCTAAGTCGCTTTATGCTGACTTCTGACGGCACAAGCCCGGCCTACCTGGATCAAAACTATAACATCGCCGGCATTGCGGAAGAACTGATCGCCAAAGGCATCGATCCCCTTACAGCAGTGCGCATGATCACCGTAAATCCCGCCAGCTATTTCCGCATCGATCACGAGATCGGTTCCCTAACCCCGGGCCGTGCCGCAGATATTATTGTAACAGAAGACTACAACCTGAGCCGTCCCCAAATGGTGCTCATAGACGGCAAAATAATTCATAGTAAAGGCAAAACCACAGAAAAAGGCAAAGCCCTTTTTAAGGCTTCGCCCCTGGCCGGCATGCGCAAAACATACTTTGCCCATAACTGGCGGATCACTCCGGATGTATTTACCGTCCCTGCACCGAAAATGGAAAACGAAGTAAATGAAAAAAATGGCCAAGAAATAAAATTCCCCGTGATAGAAATGATAAACGCCATTATCACCAAAAGGGTAGACTTGCCGCTTCCAAGCAAAAACGGAATGGTAACACCCGGAAATCATGAACTACTAAAGATAGCCCTTCTGGACATGAAAAAACGCCGCGTGAGCACCGGATTTGTCAAAAACCTGGCAGACAGCCTGGAAGGGTTTGCCAGTTCCATATGTGCCGCACTGGGCGTGGTCATTGTCGTCGGGAAAAATGATGCCGCCATGGCCCTGGCAGCCAATCGCGTCCTTGAACTGGGAGGGGGCATAGCTGTAGCCGAAAACGGCAAGATCATCTGGGAAATAGAACTGGAGCTGCCCGGAGAGCTAACCGATCGGCCTTACGAAGAAATACTGCCCCTGGCCAAAGAACTGGAAAACCTTGTCCAGGAAAGGGGATACTCACTGGGTGATTTCTTCCACACGATACATTTTTTACCCTGCGATTTTTTACCGTTTATTAGAATCAGCACAGAAGGTCTTTTTGACGTCCTGAAAAGAAAAATAATCGACCCCGGCGCTGCAGAATAGGTGCTAAGGAGTAAATAACCTGCCGGTTTTATCAGGGCAAGATAACAATGTTTGTCAATACCCGCCTCTCGCTGCCGTCAGAGGGGCGGTTCAATACTTTCCCATCGTAGTAGAAAGTACTTGATCCCCCGCCATCCAAATTATAAGCATCGCGAACTTTAAACTCCAACAGCTTGTCCTGCGCTTCCTCCAAAGTCACCCCGGTGCTCCAACCCTTCCTGCGGCCATCGATGACGATAAAAAGAAGATCATCGTTTTCGAAATGGCCGATCAACGTACGGGGATGTCTGGCATTGGCCCATGCCGCCGGTATAGATTGCTTTTTACCGCCTTTCAACAGCGTAGGCAAAAAACTGGATCCATGCAAAACATTGAGTGCTTCGAGTTCTTCCTTCGTTTCTATCCGCCCGCCGACCAGCTGCCCGCTGCGGTTAAAACCAATAAAACTCAGATCAGAGTCATAAGTGGAAAAGGTAAGCACCTCCCCATCAATTACCGTGATGCCCAGAGGAACCAGAGCCCCCTCATGGGCAAAAAAGCCCCCGGCATTTACAGCCAACACCGCACCGGTACGTTTTGCAGCCGCGCTGGTCGTCTCCCCCTGGCTTTTAACCTTATCACCGGCCAGGGTCATCCTTAATGCCCCGGTATTATGTAAACGAACCTTGGCCATATACCCCCGGTATCCTGCTTCCTCCAGAGAATAAACCTTGATCGTGGCATTTTTACCGAAGGTCTGGCCGACGGGATCCCCCAGCAAACTGGCAAGCACGCTGTCAAGCACATCCCCAGAGGCACGGCTTTGTTCCTTATAGGCCTCGACCAGGCCCTGCACGTATTCATGTTGTTCTTCATAGGCTTCCCGTTCATCATCTGCTTCTGCATGTAATCGGCTGACCAGGCGGTTTGAGGCCTCCGCAGCTGCCCGGGTCTCCGCTAAAAGATCCTGTAAATCAAACAGCTGAGCAGACATTACGGAAATTTTTTCCTGGAAAATATCTTTCTCCAGGGCCAGGTTTTCCGCTCCATCAAGGGAAAAAGGCTGTAGCTGCATAAAAGAAATCCCCAATCCCAGGAAAGGAGCAATAAGTAAAATCAGAAATATTTTTAGCTTATAAGGCACGGACGGCTTCCTCCAATTTCTGCAGCTGTTCTTTCAATGCCACCAGCTGCTTGTCCAGCATGGCCATGCGTTCCTGCAGGCTCTGACGCGTTTGATCCGTTCCTGTTATGGATTCGCCCGTCAGCTCAAGTTCTTCTTGGATAATGTTCATTTCGCTGCGGATCGAACCAATTTCTTCCTTGTAACTTTCCAGTTCGCCGTTAAACAGCTGCATCGCCCCTACTATTTCCTTTTCGATGCGCTGGTTTTCCAGCCTTAATTCATCGATCCGCCCCAGAAAACGTTGTTCCGTTCTTTGCAGATAATCATGCGCCAAAAAAAATCCGCCGCAAACCAATCCTGCCCACAATAGCAACAAAAGTAGAAAGGAAACGGTTTTTTGTCTTTTTTCCCGCAACAAACCGGTTTTGCCGCCACTTTTAGACTGTGCACGGATAATGGCTATTTCCCGTTCATCCATTAGATTTAGGCAGGGATATCCCAAGATATCAGCCTGCTACCCTCCCCCCTTGTGATGCCTTTAAATCAGTATCTACATGCTAACATCTTTGCAACGGTGGATCAATGTAAAAAAAAAGAAGCTGCCCGGACAAACAGGTTACGGTTTTTTTTAGCCTATATCTTTTTCCTGCAGCGCGGGATCTTCATCCACAAGGCGGCGCAGGTAAGAAATCAACTCCCCGGAAAGTTCTTCCCTATGCAGCGCGTATTCGATCGTAGCCTGCAAAAATCCCAGCCTGTCTCCGACATCGTAGCGCCGGCCCTTAAATGAATAAGCCCAGACCGGCCGGGTGGCGCATAGTTCGTGCAAGGCATCCGTAAGCTGAATCTCTCCTCCGGCCCCCGGTGCAGTATGCTCTAAAATGTCAAAAATCTCCGGTTCAAGCACATAGCGGCCCAGCACTGCCAGGTTGGAAGGTGCCCTGTCACCGGCCGGTTTTTCCACCAACCCCTTTACCCGGCAAAGCGGCCCTTCTTCCATTTCTTTTTCCACGATACCGTATTTATGTACCACTGACCAATCCACCGGCTGGACGCCCAGCACCGTCCCGCCTTTTTCGGCATAAACAGCTGCCAGCTGCCCGATACAGGGCACAGCACTGTCGATAATATCGTCTCCCAAAAGCACAGCAAAAGGTTCCCGGCCAATAAATTTGCGTGCGCATAAAACAGCATGCCCCAAACCCAGAGGCTCCTTTTGCCGGACGTAGTAGATCTGCGCCATATCTGAGATTGCACGGATCATTTGCAGTTCCGTGGTTCGTTTTTTTTCTTGCAAAAGTGCCTCCAGTTCCACCGAATAATCAAAATGATCTTCGATGGCCCGCTTGCCCCGCCCCGTAATAATCAAAATATCTTCAATCCCTGCCGCCACGGCCTCCTCCACCACAAACTGAATGGCAGGCTTGTCCACAATTGGCAGCATCTCCTTGGGCTGAGCCTTAGTCGCCGGCAAAAAGCGGGTCCCCAGGCCTGCCGCCGGTATTACTGCTTTCCTTACTTCTTGCAATTCGGACACTTCAAAACCCCCTTCGGGCAAAACATTTGCCCC
>JAAZMP010000217.1 GCA_012798755.1 Bacillota bacterium | reverse complement strand
AGAGATTATCGCTATTTTCCTCGATGAAGAGCCGGTTTCCGCTCCAAAAGTTCAAAGCGTGATCAAAGACGGTAAGGCTGTCATCACCGGTATTCCCACGGCGGAGGAAGCCGGCAATGTAGCTTTGATGCTCCGCTCCGGTGCGCTTCCCGTGGAGTTGGTGGAGCTGGAAACCCGCGCAGTGGGGCCTGTGTTGGGAGAAAACGCCCTTAGGCTTAGTTTTCAGGCGGGAATTGCCGGCCTGTTCATCGTAATCCTTTTCATGCTCTATTATTACCGTTTCGCCGGGTTGGTGGCCGATATCAGCCTGACAGTGTATATGGCGCTGGTTTTCCTTGTTTTGGCTTCTTTGAAGACTACTTTAACCTTGCCTGGTATTGCCGGTTTGATTTTGTCTATCGGCATGGCCGTTGATGCCAATATCCTCATTTTTGAGCGGGTGAAAGAAGAGCTGCAGGCCGGGAAAACAGCCCTCAGCGCTGTCAATGCCGGTTTTAGGCGGGCTTGGAGCGCTATTTTGGACGCCAATATTACCACGATCATCGCTGCCCTGGTTCTTTTTATTGTGGCCAGTGGCTCCGTGCGGGGGTTTGCGCTGGTGCTTTTAACCGGTATTCTATGCAGCATGTTTTCGGCAATTTTTTTAACCCGCTTTTTGTTGCGTTTGGCGGTTCGTTCCCAAATGATTAAAAGCCCTGCTTACCTCGGCTTCAGGGGGGTGCAAAAATGAGAAAGTTTAATATTCCATTTGTGCAGCACCGGCGAGCTGCCCTTGTGATCGCTATCGTGATCATCATTACCGGGGTAATTTCGCTGTTTTTAAACAGTTTGAATTTAGGCATCGATTTTTCAGAAGGGACGATCTTGCAGTTGCGCCTTGCCAAGGGGTACCAGATGGAGGAGGTGCGGAGTGTCCTTTCTCCCTTTGGTTTGGATGGTGTACCCCTGCAGCGGGCCGGGCATGAGGGATTTGCAGAAGGAAGCGAGGTAGTCATCAAAGCACCCTACTTGGCCGAAGCACAAAGGAAAGAGATCGTCGCAGCCTTTGAAGAACACTGGCCGGAGATGACTGCTGAAGATGTTCTGCGCGTGGAAAATGTAGGGGCGACCGTCGGCCGGGAACTGACGAGGGAAGCCCTCTATGCGCTTTTGCTTGCAGCAGTCGGGATGATCCTTTATATCACATTTCGGTTTGAATTTAAATTTGCTTTAGCAGCTATTTTGGCCCTGCTTTTCGATGTTTTTACCGTGGTGACGGTTTTTTCCCTCTTTAAAGTTGAAATAAACAGCCCCTTTATTGCCGCGATTTTAACCATTGTCGGCTATTCGATCAACGATACTATCGTTATCTTTGACCGTATTCGCGAAAACCTAAAAAGATTTGGCCGTAAAAAGACATTGACGGCGGTAGTAAACGACAGCATTAATGAAAGTCTTGTTCGCTCCGTCAATACTTCTTTGACCACCCTGGTAGTTCTCGTTTGTCTTTTTATAGCTTTTAGCTATTTCGTGGGCAGCATGGATTTAAAGGCGTTTGCCCTGGCTTTGCTCGTTGGGATTGTTACCGGCACCTGTTCTTCGCTTTTTATCGCCGGGCCTTTGTGGTTTGCCTGGCAACCGGCTGGTAAGAGGTAAAGAAACCCTGTCTAGATATCGCCTAAACTGGAAAACTACTGGCCGGAAGAAGGCGCTGGATCAACAGTGGGAAGAGGAAACGATCGGTTTTATGGCGAAAATATGTTTATGAAGTATATTTTTGATCAGTGCAGAATATTATCGAAGGTTATGCTGTTGGATCGCCATATCGAACCCGGATGATCACCGGCTGGAAAGAGGTGCATGCTCAACAGCGGGAAAAGGAAGATAGTAAACATTGAAAAAAATGAACAACAAAAAGCAACCGTTCAACCGGATTTGGCGTCTTTTTCCACAGGAAATGGAAAAATGTTCCAAATTATCCCGGGAACTCCAGTTGCCGTTGCCGGTAGCTCAGGTTTTGCTGAACAGGGGAGTTGGTGGCGTGAAAGAAGGGGAAGAGTTTCTGCGACCCGCTCTTGCGCAGCTTCACTCCCCTTTTTACATGCAAGACATGGAACGTGCCGTAGATATTATTTCTGCGGCTATTCATCAGGAGAAACGAATCGCTATTTACGGTGATTATGACGTTGACGGGGTTACCGCGTCAGCTATTTTGTTTTCCTTGTTGCAGGAGTTGGGCGGCGATGTATTTGTCTATTTGCCAGATCGCTTGCAGGAAGGGTACGGCTTGAACTGTAGT
>JAAZMP010000184.1 GCA_012798755.1 Bacillota bacterium | reverse complement strand
CCAAAATACGCCTATTGGAATAAGCTGGACTCACAGGCCATCCAGGATATTGCCGAACGGATTGACCGGGCATATAAGCTATTTTTCAGGAACCTCAAACGTGGAATAAGAACTGCACCGCCTTCTTTCAGGAAAGTCAGAAGGTATAGGTCATCTACCTTAAAGCAGGCCGGTTGGAAACTGCTTGCGGGTAACCAGATCAGGATCATGGGCCAGAAATACAAGTACCATAAATCAAGGGAGATCAGGGGCGTAATTAAAACTATAACCGTCAAGAGAGACCCCCTAGGTGACATCTACCTATTCGTTGTTTGCAAGACTAATGACAGGCCGGTCGGTCCCAGATCAGGTAACAGCGTCGGGCTTGACTTCGGGCTAAAAGCTTTTTTAACAACGTCAGACGGTAACAAAATAGACTCTCCCTTGTTTTTTAACCAAGGTAGCAAGAAAATTAAGCAGCTTGGCCTGGCATTGTCCAGTAAAAAGAAAGACTCTAATAATCGTAAACGTGCAAGATTAAATCTGGCCCGTGGTCATAAGCGTATTGCCAATCAAAGAAAGGATTTTCACTTCAAGCTGGCTAAAGAGTTGGCCGAAAAGTATGCTACTATCTGTATCGAGGATCTGAACTTAAAGGCTATGCAGCGGCTTTGGGGCCGTAAAGTTTCTGACTTGGGTTTTGCTAAGTTTGTAAAGATTCTGGAACATCAATGTAACAAAGCAGGTACAGTATTAATAAAGATAGACCGTTTTTACCCGTCGAGTAAGACCTGCTCTAACTGTGGCTATATCTACAAGGAGCTTTCGCTCAAAGAACGTCAGTGGGTATGCCCAAGTTGTAGCGCTATTCACGATAGGGATAAGAATGCTGCTACCAATATACACAGAGTTGGGACATCAACTCTTAAAAGAGAAGTTGTAAGACCTGCTCCGGCAGGCAAACTTCAATGACGTTAGAATCCCCCGGATTTATCCGTGGGGAGTATGTCAAAAAAAACATTAAAGTCGGTTTAAGCAGCGGTATAGTTGTTTTTACCGCAGACGGTAACAGCCTCGATGAGCTGTTGGCGGCAGCGGACAGGCGCATGTATGAAAAAAGAAAAGATGGTTAGAACCACTCCGTATTAAGAAAACAAAAATCTTGTTCCCCACCTTTATGATCCTGACTTCTCAAAAAAAGATCCACACAACCCAGTTTTATACAACAGCAACGTGGTACAATTAAATTAACAAGAAGTAGAAAGACTTGAATTTTAAAAAAACGATCGGGATGCAATGAACTTAGTTAAGAAAATCGGAAAAGAGTGTATTTGGATCGCCATTAATACAAACACTCTAATATAGGCATTATTATCCAACCAAAAACCGGCAACATAATTATTTATTTTCTGCCAGAAGGGGAATTTCATGGACTATATAAAGGAATTTAAAGATGAATTAAGCAAACAGGATATGTCCAAGAACACTATTAACAATTATGCAAGGACTGCTCAAGACTTTTTTTCTTTTATGAAAACAATCATTGGCGAAGAAATTTTGCCAAAAGATATAACAGAAATTGATATCAGGGAATATAGATCATATTTGCTTAATGTGAAAAAACAAAACCCCGGCACAATCAACAACAAATTGTCGGGTCTTATAAAATACTGCAATTTTTTAAAAGGCATAAAAATCTTGGGTTCAAATCCTGCCAGGGCTGTAAATAAAATTAAAATACAAAACCACCAGGTATCCCCCAAGACGCTTCATAAAAACGATCTGTACAAATTAAGAAGGACATTTCATAAAGAAAATAAACTAAGAGATATTGCCATATTTGAACTTCTTTATAATACAGGGGTGCGAGTATCTGAATTATGCAACATAGAATTAGACGATATTGCAATAAGTGATCAAAAAGGCACTTTGGTGATCAGGGAAGGGAAAGGGTCCAAATTCCGCACTGTTCCCTTAAATCTTAATGCGAGAAACGCCATAAAAGCTTATCTTGAAATCAGACCAACAACCGCTAACGCAAAATTACTACTTGGAGAAAGAGGTAGCCTGGGAAGGGAAGCAGTGTTTAGGATTATTAAAAAATATGCTGACCTAGCCGGATTAGAAGAAGTAAGCCCCCATACCTTAAGGCATCAGTTTTGTAAAAACCTTCTTGATAGCGGAGTTGACATCGTTACCGTGGCAAGCCTGGCCGGCCATAGCAATATCAATACAACTGCAATATATACACAGCCGACAGAAAAAGAAAAGGCTCAGGCTCTGGAAAAATTATAGTTCTCAAAAAATATGAACGATTAAACGTCGTCAGTATTAAAAATATCACTGGATTATTTGTTGTAACCTAGGTTTACCGGGAATTGCAAAATAGGTTTCCCTGAAGTTGCAAGTAGGAAAGTTAACAACAGGACAACCGTCAAAATACATTTTTTCATACGTCTGTTTCCCCCTTTTAAATAAACAGACGGTATGCCATGGTGAAAAGTTCCTTTTTTGTTTTCTGCAGGGTTTTTTAGCGATTTTAGCAAACAAACGATCATATAATCTTCCCTGGCTCTTATTTAATATTTATTTTTTAATAAACTCCCTATGAAAAGCCGTTCTTACCCCGGAATGTTTTTTGAAAGATAGGCCCCGTTCTAAAAGTGCCGCCATAACGCTGTAAAATAGGGCATAATACAAACGGTTAATAGCAAAGTCATATTCCCCTGCGGCAATCTCCCTCCGGGCAGATTCTATACTTTTTTCTGCTTTATTCCACCAATGGAGAACCATTTTAGTGCGTTGCTGTTGGTCATTCATAAGGGTAAGCCAACTTTCAGGATCTCTTCTTTGATTGGAAGCACGGAAAAATAACCTTTTTCCCAGGATTCCTTGTCTATTACAAGAGTACTAAAGTTGGTATTGTATTCCAAATTAATTTCAAACACCAGGTCTGTTATCACATGTCGTTTTTCGCGAGACAAAGGTTCTAAAGTTAATATCAGCAAATCATCAACCGCGAATATATTCTATTATTTATACAAATTTATACAGCAACTCCGCAGTATACTTGCAGAGCAGCTTTTTCAGCACCTGAACAAAAAAAGTTTCCTCGCAGTAGTCCAACAGTAGTCCTTTTTTAAAAGAAATATATGAACAATGCGTTGATGATTTTCCCTTTAATTACAGGTAACTTGCGAAGAGCCTACCTCATAATAAAGGGTCGCTGGCAAAGTGTTTCCCCCAAATAGGCAACATTCAATACCTGGTCACGCGAAAAAACCATGTTCATTTCTGTGCAGCTTCATTACGTATTATAGAAATAATGCACCATTTGCGGGGCGGCATGGAAACCGCCCCCTACGATTACCTGAAAACCGCTGCGGTGATGACGGCTACCTACACCTGTGATTTGTAGGGGCGGGGTTCCATCCCCGCCCGTTTCGGATCATTACATTGACAGGCGTGGGGTTCCATCCCCGCCCGTTCTTTAATACAATTCAAGCCGGAAACAACGGGTAGTTTCGGTGTCATCTTTCCAATACCACATTGCCGACAATTATACTACCAATAGGATTTTCTTCTTCACCAATACATAATTCTATTGCTTCTTTTATATTTTTCAAAGCCTCATCTATTGTATCCCCTTGGGAATAACACCCTTTAAATACAGGGCAAGATACAACATACCCATTCCCATCTTGCTCAATAATGACGGGGTAATTTTTCACCCTAAACACCTCTTTATATAATTATATCCCATTAACGGCTAGCCCAACAATATCATTTTGGTAACATAATCCCGGGTTTTTGAAATATCATGCTGGTCAGCTTTCTGTTCCTGCTGCACGCTAGCGTTTAAATTTCTCAGTAAGAAGGGCCTCCAGGGTAGGTTCTCCTATTTCTTGCAACTTATAACTAACCCGTACTGTAGGTTTTTCAATGTTAATTATCCGTCTTAAATCAATAGGGGTGCCGATGACAACTAGATCAGCCTTAATATTGGCTATGGTAGCCTCCAGTTCCTTTAGTTGCCTGTCACCATAACCCATAGCGGGAAGTATATCTGTAAGATGCGTATATTGAGCAAATGTGTCCCTGATGCTGCCTTCTGCATAGGGCCGGGGGTCAATCAGTTCTTTTGCTCCATACTTACGAGCTGCAATGGCTCCGGCTCCATAGTTCATGTTACCGTGGGTTAAGGTGGGTCCATCTTCTACCACCAGCACTTTTTTATCTTTAATCAAACTGTAGTTTTCGATAAAAATGGGGGAGGCTGCATCTACGATGACGGCCTCCGGGTTGGCTTTGCGGATATTAGCCCGCACCGTTTCTACATTTTCCAGGCTGCTGGTTTCTATTTTATTGATAATAACGATATCCGCCATTCTAAGGTTGGTTTCTCCGGGGTGATAGAACAGCTCATCCCCGGGCCGATGCGGATCCACCAAGGTGATATGAATATCGGGTTTATAAAAGGGAATGTCATTATTGCCGCCATCCCAAAGGATGATATCGGCTTCTTTTTCCGCCTGCCTAAGAATTTCTTGATAGTCCACTCCCGCATATACTATAAAACCTTGATCTAAATGGGGTTCATATTCTTCCCTTTCTTCAATTGTGCAATGATGCCTATCTAAATCTTCATAGGATGTAAAACGTTGGCAGGTTTGTTTTTCCAAATCGCCATAAGGCATGGGATGCCTTATGACTACAACTTTTTTCCCCAGGTTTTTTAAAATTTGGGCCACCCGGCGGGTGGTTTGACTTTTCCCTGCCCCGGTACGCACTGCACATACTGCAACAATATCGACCTTGCTTTTTAACATGGTGGTTTTAGGACCCATGAGGCGAAAATCTGCACCACCGGCGATCACTTTGGAGGCTTTTTTCATGATTGAAGGGTGGGAAATATCGCTGTAAGCAAAAATGACCTGATCAACCTGTTGTTCCTTAATTAATTTTTCCAGGTCGGACTCTTCGTAAATATTTATTCCCTCAGGATATAACTTGCCAGCTAAGGCAGCAGGATATTTCCTGCCATCAATGTTGGGGATTTGTGTGGCTGTAAAGGCAACAACTTCGTAACGCTCATTGTCTTTAAAGTAAGTGTTGAAATTGTGAAAATCTCTTCCTGCAGCACCCATAATTAATATTTTTTGTCTCACGGAGCATCTTCCTTCTGTGTAAGTATTTTTAGGCGTAAAATGCTACCTGTTGCTGCCATTATACTATTTTAATTTAATTTTGTCATTTAAGGGCACCCCTGCTTAATTTTCCATAAGATGCTTTGCCTTTTTCTTCCAAAGCGAAAACCTTTTTAAGCTTTATAAGTTAAAAGGCGCTTGGGGTTTTTCCGGGTAATGGTATTAATAACTTCTTCCGAAAGCCCCATATAGTGGCGCATAGTGTTGATAGCAAAAATTGTCTGGCGCGTATAACCTTCGCCGCCCCCTCTCCGGGTACACATATCGGTGCAAATATCATCGCCCATTACGATTCGTTCCGCGTAGCCCTTATCTACAAAATAATTTAGGTAGGCCAGCGTAGCCCAATCTTGTGGCCCGATTCGGCCATTCATTTCGTGATCGGTGGAATTACCGAAATACTCAAAGGAAAGGGTAACGCCTTTGTCAAACAGGCTTTGAAGATAAGCAGGATCGAAACAGTTCCAACTTGCCGGATCTTTAATAAGTTTTTCCATGGAAGGTTCAAAGCATGTTAAGTTTACGTGAGCAATAATAAGGTTTTCCGCCTTCATGCCTTCTTCCAGGGCAATGTCGACAGCTCGGTGGACATCTTCCCTGCTTTCATGCATGGTATGTATCGTAATGCACATTTCGTTTTCTTTGGAAATACGGGCGGCAGCTTTTAAAGCCTTTTGTTCTTGTTCGTTGAAATCCGAAAGACCAATTTTCAAAGCCCCGGGGCGGGCGGCTGTGCCGTCGATACCGTTTTCAATTTCATCGATCATGAATTTATAATAATCATCGATCCCCAAACCGTAGAATTTTTTCGGCCAGGTAAGGCTCATATAAAAACCTGTGCAAGCAATGATATTGACGCCGGTTCTTCTACCTATTTTTATGATACCCGGGGTATTGACGCGGATTCCTACAGCTGTACAATCCAGCATCGAGTCGCCACCGGTCTTTTTAAAATCCTCAACTTCCAGCAGCATGCGATCAGCATTCTGGAGATCCACTGCGGCATAGGTAGCCATGCAATTGTGACGCACATAAGAAATGTTTTCCAGGGTTGTTGGATCATTCGGCCCTAAAAAAGGATGGTCCATAGCTTTTTCGTACCAAAGTTCATACATAAAAGGTGCGGTCATGAGCACATGCTCATGCATAGAGGTAAAGCCCAATTCTTCCGGCCTTATCGGCCCGTTAACAGTCATTACTTGTTTTGCCATAATAGATTTACTCCTCCTTTAAATTTTGCAGTATAATTCTCCTAACGATTGTTTACAGCACTCTGCCTAAGGTTTTAGCACAAACCTGCTTTGAAAGAAAAATCTGATTTTTAAACAGGCAGGTTTCTGAAAGACAGCCCTTATCTGAATCTTATCAATTATTACTGTAGTGAGCAAGAGTAAGCAAAAATTATTTTAATGAAATTTTATAAGTGTCCAAATAATTCAATGGGCAGGTGTAAATTTTTTTTATAAAAAAGGCAAAATAGCCTAGCTTCTTCTTATCGGGGTCTATGTTGAAGTAATCCTGTAAGTAAGTATAATATAAGGTAGGCATAACATAGAGATGTAATAAAATGCTGCTTACAAGGAGGTAAACATAATGAAAAAAATGCTGGTTGCTTTGATTATAGCCAGTATGGCGATCACATTTTTTCCTTTATCGGTTTTTGCTGATCAGGCCGATGTAGTAACCCTTGGGGCGGATCTTACACAAGAGCAACAGGAGCAAATATTTGACTGGTTTGATGTTCGCAAAGAAGATGTATTGGTTTTGGAGGTAACTAATGAAGAAGAGAGGCAATATTTAGAGGGCATAGCTCCCGAAGAATATATTGGAACCAGGGCCATCTCCTCCGCCTATGTCAAGCTTTTACCACGTGATGCGGGAATAAAAGTAAAGACCAACAACATTACCTGGGTAACGGAGCAGATATATGCCAATGCTTTGATAACTGCCGGAGTGGAAAATGCCGCCATTAATATAACAGCGCCTTTTAATGTTTCGGGAACGGCTGCCCTTACCGGGGTTATGAAGGCTTTTGAAAAAGCCACGGGCAAAAGAATCTCTATTGAGGCCAAAGAAGCCGCCAATGAGGAACTTTTTGTAGCTACGGATCTGGGGGACGATATTGGCAAAGAAAAATCCGTTGAACTGATCCAAAAAATAAAGCGGGAGATAGTAAAGGATAAGATCAAAAACCCTGACGACATCCGCAAGGCCATAGAGCTTGTGGCCAAAGAACTGGATATTACTTTAACTGAAGATCAGATTGAACAAATATTAGCATTGATGGAAAAAATAAGCCGTTTGGAATTGAGTATCGATCAGATCAGTGAACAGCTTGATAAAATAAGCGTCGGCCTTGATGATCTGAAAAAAACCGTGGAGGAAAACAAGGGTCTGATTCAAAAGGTTCTGGATATGATCAATGCTTTTTTCAGTTGGCTTAGGCAGATTTTTAATTCATAGATATTGATCCATCCAATATTCGGAGAATTATTTTTATGCCTGAGGGATCATTTTTACTATGTACATAAGGGTGCAATGCATGCTTTGGTATTTTCCTAAATGAATGTATAGCTTTGTTCTTATGGATTTTTCCGCTATGTTTTTTTCAGGCCTTCGATAAAGGCCAGAACATTTTTACCCAAAACTTTGTGGTTGTAGCCGCCTTCCAAAATACCGAAACAGCCTCCTTTGTTACGTTGGGCGGCTTTTTTCATCAACCTGCCCATGAAAGTATAATCCTCTGTTTTTAAAAGGCCGCCCCAATCGTCTTCATGATTGTCGAACCCGGCAGAAGCGGTAATCATGTCGGCATCGGTTTCTTCCAGCGCCTTTTCTACTTCTTCCCGGTATTCATCCCGGTTTTGTGCAGTGGGGTTAAGAATTGTAATATATTCTTTATTGCTTAAAATATTGACGTTTCCGTCACCAAAATGTAGATCAAAATCCAAAATAAAGGCCTTCTTTATTTTTCCCTTCTGCTTTAGATTTTCCAGTGCAATGGCCATATTGTTGAAATAACAAAATCCCCAAGAGCTATCGGCCGAAGCATGATGCCCCGGCGGGCGAATCAAAGCAAAACAAGGTTCAACCAGGCCGATTTCGGCGGCTTTAACAGCCCCGCCTGCGGCCAGCGCGGCAATATCATATAGGCCTGCACGCTGTACAGATTTTACATGTTCCGGCGTGTGTACAGCAAGAATAATTTCTTTTTCTGCCGGTTTCGGTTCGACAAAGGTTACCTTTCCTTTTAGGGCTTCTTCAACAGCCCTAATCCTTCCAGCGGCTGCGGCAGGATCGGATGTGTAAACTTCATTATAATCTTTGTGATATACAACTTTCATGTTGTGTTGTCCTCCTTTTTTATTTCTTTAGCTGTAAAATTTACGGCGGCTGCAAAAACCAAACATTGATTAATAAATAAAGTAAAAATATTTATAATGAAATGTCGCAAGTGTTCAAACAATTCAACAAATGGGTGTAAATTTCCTTTTTTAGAAGCAGGACGCCGCAGCTTCTTTCGGAGCCCAGATGCTT
Organism: Bacillota bacterium; assembly: GCA_012798755.1. GTDB lineage: Bacteria > Bacillota > Dethiobacteria > DTU022 > UBA8154 > UBA9862. The sequence continues at coordinate 13,463 of JAAZMP010000184.1, read as the reverse complement.
GCAAAAGTAAAGGATATAATGTTTATTTTGCGGACAATTGATTTTTATGGTAAAAGGAATATAATATAAGGAAGCTTTGTAGGTTTTTTTTTATAGGGACGGTTAGGAAAGAGGAGGCTAAAATGAAATACAAAAATCGTTGGAGAGCACTGTTTTTTATTTATATTTTTATGCTTGTGTTCGCTGTATCCTTCCAATGTATTCCCCCAGTATTGGGTTTCATAGTATCTTCATTAAAAATTTCACATGCTCAGGCTGGAGCTTTGATGAGTTTTTTCGCTCTTCCTGGAATATTTCTTTCTATTCCTGGGGGGATCCTGGCCGATGTTTATGGTTCCAAACGCGCTGGAACAGCAGCTTTGACGATTGTTTTACTTGGCACCTTGCTGGTTGGGTTGGGGGGCAGTTTTTTCCTTTTGGCAACTGGCAGGGTAATTGCCGGCATTGGTGCCTTGATGATAGCTGTTGTTGCTCCCCAAGCCATATCCCGCTGGTTTGCGAACAGGGACTTGGGGAAGGCCATGGGGATTTATAATACTGCGATGCCGCTGGGCACAATTTTCACGCTGAATATGTTTGGCCGCCTGGCAGCATCCTCGCATTGGCGGACACCGATTCTTTTAGTAGTGGCCTACAGCGTGCTTGTTTTGTTGTTGTTTTATTTCAGATATCCGGCGCTACCCGGAAAAGAAAAACAAAGAAGCCATGAGAAACCTGATTTTAAAAAAAGTGTTCATGCTATAGGAAAAATCGGGTGGCCCATCTGGTTGGTAGCGATAATCTGGATGATGTATAATGCCTCAGCCATATCTTTTCTTACTTTTGCCGGCGATTACTACACATCTGTAGGCTATGATATCAGTTATGCCGGTTTTCTAGCCAGCCTGCTGATGATTGGTTCGCTTATATTCAGCCCGCTGGTGGGCTCCTTGACAGATCGGGTGGGTAAAGAGGAATTATTTATTGTCGGTGGATGTACAGTTTTAGCTATCTTGTTGTTCCTGGTTCCCCGGACGGGCTTGAATCCCCTGCTGTTGGGTGGTTTGATCGGTTTTTTCGCTCCTTTTACCCCGGCACCTGTATTTTCCCTGGTACCCAAGGTTGTACCTGCCGAGCAGACGGGTTTGGGCTACGGTATTTCGTCGACTTGTTTAAATGTGGGAGTGCTCGTGGGGCCTTTGTTGGTAGGGTTTTTCTTTGATTGGACACAAAGCTATCTTCCCGGGTTTAATCTTATGGCTGTTTTTGCTTTGATTGGTGCGGCTGTAGCTCTTTTACTTTGGTTTGTTAACCAATCAGCCAAGGCTTAAAAACAACCGCCTGTCAAAATTTCTTCATACTATCTGACAAATGAGGTGGAAAATTTGTTCAGCCCTTTTTTATGGATTTTAAGCATTGGCCATCTTGTCGTTGACCTGGCACAGGGGATTTTGCCGATTTTGACGCCGCTTTTGGCAGAAAAATTAAGCCTTAACTACTTCCAGGTCGGCGTTGTGGCACTGGCTTTTAATTTTAGCTCAGCTATTATTCAGCCGGCTTTTGGGGTCTTAAGCGATTGTTACAGTATGCCTTGGCTGATGCCTTTGGGCCTTTTTCTTTCCGGTTTGGGTTTAGCTCTGACAGGAACCGTTAATTCTTTTGGATTGTTGTTATTCGTGGTGCTTCTAGGCGGTATAGGAGTGGCAGGGTATCATCCGGAAGGATCTAAAGTAGCCCATTATGTTAGCGAAAAAGGCAAGGCCGGATCTTCAATGGCTATTTTTTCAGTAGGAGGAAATGTAGGTTTCGGCCTTGGCCCTATACTGGCTTTGTTCGCCTTAAGCTTTTCCGGTTTGGATTCAGTCTATGGTGTAGCGATCCCAGGGGTATTGGCGGGCCTTTTCTTTTTAATTTTGTTGCCCAGGTTCAAGGAAATATTAGCGAAAGGCACGCCTGTGCAGAAAAAAAGCAAGGAGCATATTGCCCGCGGCGGCGAAAACAAAGTAGCAAGTTTGGTGCTGCTACTGTTGTTTATCATCGTGAGATCATGGATACACTACGGGCTGATCTATTTTATTCCTTTTTATTTTAGCGATTTGAAAAGTGCCTTTGACCCGGGGTTTTTGGTTAGCATGTTTTTGATCGCCGGCGCTGTTGGTACTGTTTTGGGCGGCCCTTTTGCCGATCGTTTTGGCGGGCGCAACGGCCTTCTTGTTTCCATGGCCCTTTCCCTGGTCACGATCTATCCACTTTTGCACCTAAGCGGCATTTTTATTCCTATTTTTGCTTTTGTCGTAGGAGCATCGCTCATTTCCAGTTTTTCTACCACGGTAGTTTTCGGGCAAAGGTTATTGCCGCAAAATATCGGCCTGGCTTCGGGATTGACCCTGGGTTTTGGGGTGGGTACAGGATCTATCGGGGTAACGCTGCTTGGCGCTGTAGCGGATCAGGTAGGCCTACCGCTTGTGATGAATGTCATCTGCCTGCTTCCACTGTTGGGGATCATACTTGCACTTACCTTGCCGGATATCAGAGGCCAAGAACCCATAGTCAAGGAAGAAGCTCTACAACAATAGACGAGCAAGAAATTCATAAAAACTGCATAGTTGATATTATTGCATAATATTGTTTTTCCTGTGCTACTTGCATGAATTGGGAGATAATGTTTATGGTGCCGGGTAAAAAGATGTTGTGCTACCAATTGTCGTGCCTTTTATTTCCAAAAGGTGATAGCCTGCCATGTTATTGAAGCTATCACCTTGATGCCAGCACTTACCGTCTTGGTGCCAGCATTTTTTTTCTCGGGCATTAGCATTTTGTCATCCTAAGAATGCTTTAATAAAACCGGTAAGTGCAAGGGCCTTGTTGTATATCAAGTAACTGCTTAGTATCTTTATTTACCTACGATTCTTGCTGCCCGCGGCGCATGGCTCTTTTTTTATACAGGGGATTTACATCAGGGTTTCTGTCCCCAAATTTTTCCATGACTTCATTTATAATTTCTTTTTTAGCCAAACCTTCCTGTTCCCTTCTTTTGATCAATCTGTATGCTCCAAAAGCAGTGGAAGGGCCTATTTCTGATGAAAAATGGCCCACCCCCTGGTTCCAAACAAAAAGCGTGAACAGTTCGTCCAGTTCTTTTATCGTAACGCCTAGAGAATACGCTTTTATAAGTTCCCTTGTAGCCTGCCTAAACCTGGAGGCGCCAATGGCATTGCTCATGGAAAGGAGCAGCTTTGTTTTAAGATCTATGGCTGGATTTTCGGTTTCCCATATTAGATCCCAGAAATTTACAATCATGCCGGCGAAAAGATCATCAATGGCTTTATAGTTTAAAATCGCCGTTGGTTTGAAAGGCATGTCCGCTCCGCTTTCGTAGGTTGCTTCCAATATTTCAGCCCTGTAGAAAAAGCTTCTGTACTCCCGCTCCGATACTTTTTCAGTTACATGTTCAAAACCCAGATCCTTTAAAGCAGAGTAAAGCGGCTTTGGTTCAAAGGTTTGCACAACGCATATCCCGTCATGCAGTTTTACCTGTTGTGCCTTACGCAAAATCATGGGCAAGAAGTTACCGGTCAAATTTCTAACATCAACTACATCAAAAGTATCTTTTTTGTCTTCCCAGTTTGTTGTCATGATTTTTTCCTCCCTTGTTAGTATATTATCACAATTTACCTGAGAAATGTTATAAAAATGTCCCAAATTAAAGAGTCTTGTCATATAAAGCTGCCTAAAGCAAAGCAAAACCGGCCATGGAAATGGCCGGTTCTTGAAGACCCTGGTAATTGCCGGATTACAGTGATGACTTTCGCGGTTCTTTATCTAAAAAATCAGGTTTTGTGATCCAAAGCACGTTGTGCGGCAGCCAATAACCGAGAATATGAACGGGCGCCTTCAATTTTTTCATTGCCAATGATAATGGTAGGAAGAGCAGTCAATTTAATTTCCGCGGCAGATCGGGCATTTTTTGACATTTGTTCTTTGGAGGCCGGATCGTTAAATGCCAAGGATGCTATTTCCGGTTTCAATCCGAACTCTTGCAATATGTTGGACAAGACCTCTTCTTTGCCAATGTCTTGGCTTTCTGTAGAATAAGATCTAAATACCGCTTCACGGTAAGCTTCTTCATGCTCGGGGTGATTAAGTTTAATATATTCGCCAAGAAGTATAGCTTTTCGTGAATTGGGAAGCAGATCGTAGCCGGAAAATTTAAGGCCATAGGGTTCTCCCATTTTTTCTAAGTACTCGAATATCCTATCAACGGTTTCATTGCCCAGCATTTCCCGGACAGAGCGTCCCGAAGGGGGAGTATCCGGGTGAACCTCTATGCTGTGCCATTTTATAGGCAAATCAAGTTCTTTACTCAAACGTTCGACAAGAACTTTGCCGTAATAGCAGAATGGTCAGATGTAATCAGAATAAACGTGAATTACAACCATGTTATTACCTCCGTATACATTTGTTTGCTCAGAAATAATAACAGAAAAACCCGGGCAAGTCAATGCACTTGGGATAATCTTTTGAAGATTGCGCAAGCCGAATTACTGTTAGCAGCTACTATTTTAGGTTTTTCCTGGAGGGAAACATATAATCCTTGTTATAATTTTGGATAAAATGATAGAATAGCATTGCCAGGCCCGAAAGGAGCAAACAGATGATCAAGCAAATCTTGCCGGAAATTTTTCGCATCGAAGTCCCTTTGCCGGGGAATCCGCTCAAGGCAACTAACTCTTACCTGATCAAAGGACGAGATCGCAATCTTATGATTGATACGGGCATGAATAGAAGCGAATGTAAAGCGGCGCTCGAATATGCTTTTTGCAAACTGGAAGTTGAACCCAAAAGGACAGATCTTTTCATAACCCATCTGCATGCCGATCACCTCGGCCTTGCCTCCTTCATTGCCACTGATACTTCAAAAATTTATTTTAACGAACCAGATGCTACCAGTATTTACCGGGGTGGTTTCTGGGATTTTGCCTCTGAGGCCATCCGTAAAAATGGTTTTCCTGAAACAATTTTGCAGCAGGCGATCGACAACCACCCGGCCAAACGTTACCTGGTTGTCGAAAAACTTCCTTTTACCATTCTTGGCGAAGGAGATAAAATTACCGTTGGCAATTACCGTTTTACCTGCGTGGAAACCCCGGGGCACACACATGGCCATCTCTGTCTTTATGAAGAAGATGAGAAGATCCTTATTTCGGGGGATCATATTCTTGATGACATCACTCCAAATATTTCTTACCTGGATGGTACTGAAAACCCTCTTGCCGATTACCTTGCCAGCCTGGAGAAAATCAAAGGCTATGATGTTGATCTTGTTTTGCCCGGCCACCGGCGCCTGATTGAGGACTGCCGGCGACGCATAGAGGAGTTAAAACAGCACCATCGCGCACGGATTAACGAAGTGCTCGCAGCTTTAGCGGATGGTCCACAAAACGCCTATAAGGTGGCTTCAAAGATGAAATGGGATATTGTTTCCGATGACTGGGATACGTTTCCCCTCATGCAAAAATGGTTTGCCACCGGAGAGGCTTTGGCCCACTTGCGCTACCTGGAAGTAAAAGGAGTTGTCAAACGGAAGACAGATGCAGGTGATCAAATTGTTTTTACCTTATCCTAAAACGGTTTGGGCAGAGTGTAATTATTTACCAACATCGCAGCAGGAAACAGCCGGAGATTTTATTATTGTGTCCAACTGCAACAAAATGTTACAAGCAGCCTGGCATGATCATTTTGAGAAATATTATATTTAAGAAAGGAGAAAGTCATGGTAAAAATTACTATTATTTATGACAATACGGTATACAGGGAAGGGCTGGAATCTGATTGGGGTTTTTCTTGCCTTGTGGAAGCGCATAACAAAAAGATACTTTTCGATACAGGCACCAGTGGCCGCATGCTTTTGGACAATATGAAAAAGCTTAACATCGATCCCGGCATCGTTGAAGAAGTTTTCATCTCCCATGATCACTGGGATCACACGGGCGGGCTCCATGATTTTCTAAAAATTAACCCTGTCAAGGTCTATGTTCCGGCTACTTATTACAGCGGGCAGGAAGCAAAAGAAACAATTAGCATAAAGGAGCCCCTGGAGATACATGATAATATTTTTACAACTGGCGAACTTGGCAACATTGAACAGTCTTTGTTAATTGCTACTGAAAAAGGGTTGGTCGTTGTTGTGGGATGTTCCCACCCCGGGGTAAAAAACATTTTACAGGCAGCATCTGAATATGGCAAACCATGGGCGCTTGTCGGGGGTTTGCATGGTTTTAGCGAATTGCATTTACTTGAAGAGCTGGAATTTGTCTGCGCAACCCATTGTACGCAATATATGGCGGAGATAAAAAAAATGTACCCGCAAAAATATATTGAAGGAGGAGCCGGGCGGGAAATTGTCTTTAAATAAGCTGCTAACATTTTTGATAGCCCGGCAACCTTTTTTTCCGGAAACCTGCATAAGACCATTCCTTTTAAGTTATTCGGATATGGTGCCCATGGAACACAGTTGCTAGGTTGTCTGACTGTTATTGCTAAAAAATTCAAGCGCAAATTGGAAAAAAGCAAGGCTTAAAGGGGGAAGGATGCTTTTTTTGCGAAATACAATATAGAAATTTCTTTTTAATGGAAGATCTTGCAGCCTATATCCTTTCAGCAACCCGGCCCTTAGTTCCTCCTCCACCGCTTTTTTAGAGATAACAGTCAACCCCAGGCCTGCTTTGGCAGCTTCTTTAATTGCTTCCTGACTTTCCAGATAGCCGATGACATTGAGGCTGATATCCCGTCCCCACTGTTTTCTTAAAGCCTTTTCAAAAACCATGCGAGTGGCGGAACCGGGTTCTCTTAAAAGAAAAGGCATATTGGTGCAAGCGCTTAACCTGGCAGTGGGGAGGGAAGAGCCTGCCTGTTTTGCTGCCGGAAGCTGAATTTTTGGGGAGGCCACAAGGATGAGTTCGTCTTCTACAAGTTTGGCTTGCCCAAGCTCCTTTCTGTTGCCGGGTTCGCCGGTAAACCCCAGGTCATAAGAATAATCCTTAACACTACGCAAAACCTGCCCGGTGTCGCGCAAGAGAATAGAAAAAGTAACCCCGGGGTATTTTTCCCGGAAAGATTGCAAAAGACGGGGTAAAAGGTAAGATCCGGGAACACTGCTGGCAGCAACATCCAGATGTCCCTCGATAAGTTTGTATTTCTCCTGAATGGCGGATAGCGCCTGTTCCTTCATTTCCAAAAGCTCTTGTGCATACTGGAAAAGTATTTTCCCGGCCTCTGTTAGCTGCAGTTCCCGCCGGCTGCGATCTAAAAGAGGAGTTCCCACTTCATCTTCCAACTTTTTGATATGTGCACTAACTGTAGGCTGGCTCAAAAAAATGTTTTCAGCAGCACGGGAAAAGCTTTTTTGCCTGGCAACCTCTAAAAAAATTTTCAACTGGTGAAAATCCATAATCCTACGTTCCCTTCCGCCAATAATGCCAATAATACAAAATGTATCTGAAACAAATACAGACAAATGTTCTTCTGGATCAATGTTTTTAAGCAAGAAGGCAGAAATCTCCTGCTGTCTATTGTATCATTTTTTATTAGGTTGCCACAAAGTTTCCACACAATCTGTCCTTTGTATGTTAGGGGTGCGGACTGAAAAACTATCCCGAAGTCCCATTCAGTGTTATAATATTATTCCCTTCTTCATAAGGGTGAAATAGCAATTAATGTTGCTTTTTTGCTCCTTTAAAGGGTACGTATTGAAATTGGAGATGGATACCATGAATGTCGAGGAACGTGCGGCTATTGGTAGCAGAATTTCCAAAGTAACAATTGTTTGTAATGTTATCCTGGCATCAATAAAACTGTTTGCCGGGATTGCCGGTCGCAGTAGTGCAATGATGGCTGATGCGGCGCATTCTTTTTCGGACGTGATCAGTACGGTTATTGTGATGATCGGTTTGCACATGGCTAAAAAACCGGCAGATGATGATCACCCCTATGGGCATGAAAAAATGGAACCGGTTGCAGCAAAAATACTGGCATTTATGCTGTTTGTCACAGCTTTGGCCATTGGCTATGGGGGTATCCGAAGAATTGTGGCCGGAAATTATGCAGCGCCGGGGATGATAGCCCTGTATGCCGCCGTTTTATCCATTGTTGTTAAAGAATGGATGTATCGATATACGCGAAGAGGCTCTGAAAAAATAGATAGCACTGTGCTGCTAGCTGATGCCTGGCACCATCGTTCGGATGCCATTTCTTCCCTTGGAGCGCTGATCGGCATAGGGGGAGCAAGGCTTGGTTATAAAATATTAGATCCTGTTGTATCATTGTTAATTTGCGTATTGATCATTAAAATATCCATAGATATTTATATGCAGTCAGTAAGCCAGCTTGTTGATTATGCCGGGGATAAAGAAACCGTAGAAAAAATTAAAAAAGAAATCTCTATGGTAGAGGGCGTAATCCATATAAATAAACTAAAAACCAGGCTGCATGTCAACAAGTTGTTTGTAGATGTTGAGGTGGCTGTAGCAGGCACGTTGTCGGTAGTAGAAGGGCATGATATCGCCGAAAAGATTCGTAACAAAGTTGAAGGCGGTGGCTACAGGGTAAAACATTGTATGGTGCATATCGACCCCTACCATTGTATGGAAGAACCTTTGTGAATCCGGCAGGTCATGTTAAGTTGTTTTCCATGAAAGCCTACAACTTTCTGCTTTCTATTTTATTACTTCGTTTATCACTTTGGATAACTCCTCTATGGTGAAAGGTTTTGCAAGCATTCCTTTGAAGCCAAAATCGCTGTACCGGGACATGACTGGATCGTGGGAATATCCGCTTATGACGATGGCCTTCACCTCCGGATCAATTTTTAGCAGTTCTTTAATAGTTTGTTTGCCGCCCATGCCCCCCGGTATGGTTAGATCCAAAATCACCAGATCGAAGGGTTGATTCTGTTCCCGGGCGCGGGTGTACAGTTCGAGTGCTTGCCTACCATCTCGGGACAGTGCAACATCATAGCCGAGAATGGACAAGGAATCTCCCATAACGCCAAGCAGATCTTTTTCATCATCCATAAGCAAAATTTTACCTTCACCCGGCAATGCATCTTTGCCCGCCGGTTGCAGGCCGTCGGCTCCTTCGACAGCCGGAAGGAGGACGGTGAAGCTTGTTCCCTTACCCAATTCGGATTCTACGTCAATGTGGCCACCGTGCTTTTTAATAATGGAATAGGAGGTGGCCAGGCCCAGGCCCCGCCCTTTGTCTTTGGTGGTGAAGAAAGGATCAAAGATTTTCCGTAGGTGTTTTTGTGGTATGCCCGTGCCCGTATCCCTTACTGTTACCTTGACGTAGGGGCCTTTGGGCAGGGGTATGGTGAAATTGCCGGTTTCAGCGGCCAAATCAACGTTTTTTGCCCGTACTTCCAAAGTTCCCCCTTCAGGCATGGCCTGAACGGCATTAATGGCTATGTTGTTGAAAACCTGGCTTAGCTGCCCGGCATCGGCATCCACCATATACAGATCAGCATCCATGGTGATGTTGGGGTAGATCGGGGATCCGCTCAAGGCAAATTTGATATCATTCGTGATTAATTTTCCGATGGATATTTTTTCGCGGAGCGGAGCTCCTCCTTGGGCGAAGGTAAAAAGTTGGTTAGAGAGTTCTCCGGCGCGCTGTGTTGCCTTTTCCATATTCGCCAGTTTTTCCCCTATCTTGACTTTATCGCCTTTATATAGTTTTGCCAGGCTGATGTTGGCTTGGAGGGTGGCCAGGTAGTTGTTGAAATCATGGGCAATCCCGCCGGCCAAAATGCCGATGGCGTCGAGTTTATCTTTTTTGAACATTTCATCTTCCATTTTTTTAAATTCAGTGACATCGGTTAATAAGGCGAGAACAGCGCTGCTGCCTTCCCATTCAATTTTAACCGAATTTTCCTGGATGTGCTTGATATTGCCTTCATAATCCATAAGCCTATAATTGAAAGGGTTAACGGGCCTGTCCCCGCTCAGCCTTTTTTTAGTCCGTTTGGCGATCAAATGCCTGTCTTCGGGATGGACGAACTCGTTAAATGGCAGCGAGGTCATTTTTTTCGCTGAACAGGATAACATTTGTTCGGCCATGGGATTGGTAAATATGATGACGTTGTCTTTGATCACAACAATAGCTTCATTAGCGTTTTCCACGAGGGAACGGTAGCGCGCTTCGCTTTCTTGTAAAGCTTTTTCGTGCTGTTTCTGTTCAGTAAGATCAGTTACCACAGCGCAGATATTACCCGGCACATTGTCTAATTGCAAGTTTATCAGGGAAAGCTGGACCGGTACCCAGCCGCCGTTTGCATCAATTAGATCCAGGCTTGTCAGACGCCGATGGTTACAGTCTTTGTCCAGCAATGTTTGCAGTTTTTCTCGATCAGCAGGCCGGATTAAGTCAAGAAGCACAAACCCGATCAGTTTTTCCAACGGCTTTTTGAGCATTTGGGCAAAGCGCTGATTAGCATATAAAATGGTGCTTTCCCTGGTCATGGTAAGTGCACCTTCACTCATATTTTCGACCAGCAGGCGGAAAGGTTGTTCGGCGCTTTCAAGTGTAAATACCCGCTTGCCATGTTCGGTGGAAATAACCAGTGCATCTATTTCACCGTTGTGAATGGCATGCAAGATCTGCTCTGCTTCCTCCAGTCGGGCACGCAGATCAATAATTTCATGCTCCAGTTGTGTAATGGTAGAAATTCTTTTGACCATACCAATCCTCCTTCTTATAAATATGGGCAAAAAGGCTTCAAGAAAATCCGCAACTTACAAGCCTTGTTTCTTTTTTTGCAGATCCATCCCTATCAGAACACGTTCTGTATCAGACAGATCACCAATAATACGACGCAGTGGCGGGGGCAGTTTTTTGATTAGCGTTGGTGCGGCGATGATCTGCTCCTTTTTTGCCAGGTCCGGCTGTTGGTAGATATCGATTACCTCCAGTTCGTAACGCCCCTGCAGGTGTTCTTCACAGATTTTTTTTATATTAACCACGGCCCGGGCAGAAGCAGGTGTGGTGCCTGTTACGTACAGGTGCAGCACATAAATGTTTTGTGATTTTTCAATCAAAGCCCGCCTAAATTTTTCAGTGCTGCCGCTGTTTCCATGCTGTTTGGTCACCTTGATGCGTACTCCTTAGTTTTTTAGTTTTCGGGATCATTTGGTTTCAGATCCAACCCTACCAGCACCCGCTCGGTATTCGAAAGACTGCCGATGATCTTGCGCAGTGGCGGAGGTAGTTTGCGTACCAGGGTAGGAATAGCTAGAATCTGATCACCTTTTGCCAGTTGGGGATTTTCCAGCAGATCGACCACTTCCATAGTATATCTGCCCTGCAAATATTTTTCACAAATGGTTTTAAGGTTGGCAAAGGCTGCAAGGGATTTCGGGGTTTGCCCGGCTACGTAGAGGCGCAGATTCCATATTTCTGCAGGTTTATACGGCTGCCGTTGGTTCATCTTTTCCGGTTTGATGTTAGGGTCAGCCATTTCCATGTTTCCCGATTGATTTTGGGTATGGCAGCGGCTTTTCGCCTCTGCCACACGATCTTGTAACAGGCATGCTTCTTGCTTTTGTTTTTGCGCGATAAGTTGTATCAGTTCAACTTCTTTCTTGGAAAAAGCCTCCCGCAAAGTGGCAATTTTTGTTTCCAGTGCCTGCCGCTTGCGTTCTAGCATTCTCCGGCGGCGTTCGGTCTTTTGTTGCCGCTCCGACCTAGCAGCTTTTTTCCCTGCCTCTGATTCAATCCGTGCCAAACCAGCCGGTATTCTGTCGGGTTTGATATTTACCAGATCAATGCCTTGCCCGGTGATCAAAAATTTGTGTACCTGGTTAGAATGGGCCATACCCCGCGATTTAAGGATATACAGGAGCTTATTTCGTTCGCCGTTGCTTTCCGTGTCAACCAGCAACAGCCAAGTGTCAATAAGGGAGGAAATGGCGGTATTTGTTCGCTCCAGAACGCTACCCCCGGCGGTAAGGCTTGTGAACATGGCCGTGATACCTTCTTTTTTTAGGAAATCACTTAAGCGTGTCAACATGAACTTAACCTCAAATTCGTTGTTTATGGTAACAAAAGCATTGATGGGATCGATGACAACGATTTCCGGTTGAAACTCATCGATGTTTTTATACATTTTTGCCAGGTGTTCTTCCAGCCCGTACATAGTGGGGCGTGTAGCCTCAAAACGTAGCTGCTCCTTGTCCAGATGGGGCCGCAGATCAATTCCAATGGAACACATGTTGCGCATGATCTGCCGGGGTGATTCTTCGAAGGCAAAAAAAAGCACTTTTTCACCCCGTTTGCAGGCTGCCTCGGCAAAATGTGCGGCGATACTTGTTTTACCGGTGCCGGCAGTGCCGGAGACCAGCAGGGTACTACCGCGATAAAATCCTTTGCCCCCCAGCATTGTATCCAGGCTTGGGATGCCGCTGGAAACACGTTTGGTGAAAGCAGGATAATTCAACCCCAGCGAAGTGATCGGCATGATAGTGATACCCTGTTCATCGATGAGGAACGGGTATTCGTTGGTGCCGTGTGTGGAGCCGCGATATTTGATCACGCGCAGGTGCCTGGTGGAAACCTGTTCAGCGACGCGGTGATCCAGAAGAATCACACAGTCTGAAACGTACTCTTCCAAGCCGTGACGCGTAAGCCCCTGTTCACCGCGCTCGCTGGTTATTACAGCAGTGACGCCTTTATCTTTAAACCAACGGAAAAGACGCTGTAGCTCAGTGCGCAAGATATGTAGGTCGGAGAGGCTGGGAAAAAGTGTTTCCACTGTATCTAGCACAACCCTCTTGGCGCCGATAGAATCAATAGCATACCCCAGGCGGACAAATAAGCCTTCAAGGTTGTACTCGCCTGTTTCCCGGATTTCTTCCTGGGCTATATGTACAAAATCCGCCAGCAGTTTTTTGTTTGCAATCAGATCCGGCAAATCAAAGCCAAGGGAGGCCATATTTTGAACCAGTTCGTCTTCTGTCTCTTCAAAGGACATAAAAACGCCCGGTTCATCGAACAAGGTTGCGCCGTGTACCAAAAATTCCATGCCCAGCAGCGTTTTGCCAGTGCCAGCAGTGCCGCATAACAATGTGGGACGGCCCTGCGGCAGTCCTCCGTCAAGGATTTCATCCAGGCCCCTAATGCCAGTGGGTGTTTTTGGCAGCGGCTTCAATGATCTAAACATAGCGAACTTCCCCTTTCCATATAAAGGATCCTGCCTATTAACACAAATTACACAATGTTTTAAAAAGTCCTGCAAGATTTTTCAAAAAACCCGATATGTTTACAGATTGGACTAAGGAAACGTAAGCAATACCATATCACATTTGCATGATGCCGGGCAATGCCGAACAATAGCGCCTAATGGCAATCCCTTAAATGAATTAAACAATAAGTTGGTAAATGCCTTTGATGAAAACTGTTTCTTTATGTCGAACAGTGAATAATATGACTTT
>JAAZMP010000183.1 GCA_012798755.1 Bacillota bacterium | reverse complement strand
CGTGGTTTTGGATGAGCGCCCGCCGCGCCATAAGCGGTTTCGTCAGGGCGTTTTGGATAGGCTGCGGGAACTCGAAAAAGGGGATCCGCTGCCCTTTGTGTTGCAGAAACTGGCCGCGATTGGGGGGGCCGGGTTGGTGGAGCTGTCGCAGGTGATGAAGATGGCTTCCGAGCCGCTGGTAAAGCTGCTTGAACAGGCCGAACGTGAGGGAAAGGTGGCCCGGCTCGGCGATCTGTACGTGGCTGCCGGATTAAAGGAAGATTGGGAAAAAGCGATATTGAAGAAGTTGGAGCATTTTCACGAAGAAAAACCCCTGCTCTCCGGGATGCCGAAAGCCCGGGCCGGACAGGTGTTGCCCCGCAAGATTGCCGGGCAGGCCGGAGATGCGCTTTTGGAAGAGTTGCGGGTACGGGGAATGTTGACGATTACAGGGGATCTGCTGGCCAAAGGGGGCTTTACACCCCGGCCTACGGCGGCGCAGGAAAAATTACTAAAAAAGCTGATCGGATTCTTTAAGGACGGCGGCTTGACCCCGCCCGCGCCTAAAAATCTATGGAATACTATGGGTATAAAAAAAGAAGAGGGCGAAAGCCTATTGGATTATTTGGCTTATAGGAACGCCCTCGTTAAGATTTCGACGGATATCTATCTGCACAGCGATGTCTACGCACACTGCCTGCAAGTTTTAAAGGAGCATCTGCAGGAGAATCGCAAGATCAGCCTCGGCCAATACCGCGACCTGCTGAAGACCTCCCGCAAGTATGCCCAGGCACTCTTGGAGCATTTCGACGGCTGTAAGTACACACGTCGCCTGGGAGATGAAAGGGTGGCCTGGAAGTTGTTTTAATAGCAGGCCCTATTCCAGGTGAATTGCTTTCATATATTTGCAGATCAACTTGTCCAGCTGGCAGCTTAAGGCATATGTTTGCTCACAGTTTCTTGGTACGCTCTGGCCCGCTTCCACTTGTCCGTTTAGTTTCCGACGCAAGTTCTCAATGTCTTCCAATAGTTGGTTCTTTTGTGATTGTTTCATTTTGCTACCCCTTTTGTAACCTTTTAAATTGTTTTACAATTTCTATATCTTTAGGAATTTATTCCTAATTATAATTTTCGACAAGTATTCCATAAACCCTTTTTTTTTAACAATTTCCTTGAAAATAATACATATTGTTACCAGCTTCTATTTTAGCTTCTATTTTAGACAAAAAGAATGTTATTTAAAGTATTTTCTTGTTCTTCAGACTATTTCTGAATACTTAAAACTTGAATACAATAAGAAGGATTTTCACTTTCAGATGTCGAAATCAAGGAAACGGTAAAAAAATTAAAGCATTAACAGTAGAGAGATGAGGCGTTTAAAACCTGAACAAAACAAGGATTAAAGGGGGTGCCTGGCCCGGGAGAAATTCAACTTTTAAGCAGACAGACGCGAGGCAAAGAGATGCTTTGCCTGTTCCCTGTGGTAGGTGTAATCTTTAAGTATGTACAGTAGTTGTCGGGATCGGGAAGGGCTTGAAGGGATGGTAGATAAAATTTCATCTCTAGCGAGGTATGAAGATGAATACAGAAGTACAGAGTTTTATCCAGAAATATGATTTGTTGGGATGCATCCAGTGCG
>JAAZMP010000020.1 GCA_012798755.1 Bacillota bacterium | reverse complement strand
TGATTACGGTATTGTACCTGCTGCTTGGCTTCTTGGAGGATAGCGGATATATGGCCCGGGCTGCTTATGTTTGGGATGATTTGATGAGAAAACTTGGCCTGCAGGGTAAAGCCTTCATATCTTTGATCATAGGTTTTGGTTGTAATGTTCCGGGTATTATGTCGGCCAGGACTTTAGATAATAAAAAAGACAGGATGATCACTACTCTAATAAATCCATTCATGTCCTGTGGTGCCAAACTTCCAATTTACTCCATCTTTATTGCCGCATTCTTTTCCAAGTATGGTGGCTTGGTGTTGTTTTTGCTTTATACTTTGGGCATTATGGTAGCACTTTTGATGGCTAAAATATTTAGTAAAACATTATTCAAAGGCGAGGTTTCTTATTATATCATGGAACTTCCTCCTTACAGGATGCCAACCTTGGGGAATGTGCTAAGGAATATGTGGGATAATGTCTACGGGTTTCTAAAAAGAGCCGGGACAGTTATCTTTGTCGTCATCACTCTACTGTGGGTGTTGGCTGTATTGCCGGCATCCGTTGAACCTTACAGCCAGTTCAGTATTTTAGGGAGAATCGGTGCCTTTATAGCGCCTGTTTTTGGGCCGGCCGGATTTGGAAGTTGGCAAGAATCTGTGGCCTTGTTTGCCGGTATTCCTGCCAAAGAGGCCGTTGTGGGCACTTTGGGAATGCTTTATGCCGGGCAATATGTGGAGGAGGGAATTGTGCTGGTTAATGCCATACAGCTGCAATTTACCCCATTGGCGGCCCTGTCGTATATGGTTATGACTTTATTGTATACACCCTGCATTGCTACATTGAGCATTGTTGGAAAGGAAACTAATTCCCTAAAGTGGCCTGTATTTATGGCACTGTATACTTTTGCTATAGGTTGGGTTGCTGCGGTTGTTGTATTCCGTGTCGGTTCTTTGTTGGGATTTGGTTAGAAAAGAAGGTGGTTCAAATTCTTGGGGATATTCTAAGGATTATTAGCAGAGATGGTTATATTTCCAGAACTCAACTTGCCAAGGAATTAAACGTTTTTAAGGAAATAATTGATGAGGGAATTAACCAACTTTTAAAAATGGGCTACCTTTTGGAGGATGATACAGGGGAGGGTTGTTCCACATTTTGTACAAAATGCCCCTATGCTAAAAATTGCAGTAAGGAGATTGTTAAGGTTTTTAGAATTTCGGACAAAGGCAATAGGTTTTTGAAAAAATTTTGACCGGGCAATTCAAAATGACATTGCCTGCATACTTACAACCAGTGCTGTAATAAAGGGTTTTATGTTTCTAAAAATTAAAAGACAAGGGGTGAAGAAAAAGTGGTAGGGTATTCCCAGTCGGAAGAAGATTATTTGGAAACTTTGTATGTGATCCAACTTGAAAATAAGGTGGCCAGGGTAAAAGATGTTGCCCAGGCCTTGGATGTAAAAATGCCTTCTGTAGTGGCTGCGGTTCGCTCATTATCGGAGAAAGGTTTGGTGGAACAGGAAAGGTACGGGCATATTGAACTTACAAAAAAAGGCGAAAAAGTGGGCAAGGATGTCTATAAAAGGCATCAGCTTCTGTATGCTTTTTTGCACGAAGTGTTGGGTTTGGATCCCTGTGTGGCCGAAGAAGATGCCTGCCGGATGGAGCACCACCTTTCCCCACAAACAAGGGAACGGATATTAAGAATAGTGGAATATGTCCGTGCTTGCAAGGGGGATGAGGTCCGTTTTTTAAAGAGGTTTATGCACTTTGTAAATACGGGCGAAATGCCGGAGCCTTGCCTAGGTTGTACGGGTTGCTAGCCTGTTTAGCCGGTAAATTAAGTCTGAAGGGAAAATACCTATTTAACGATGTGGCTGATGTGGCTATTGTTTTGTTGTCTCCGGCAGCGCTGTTAAAAATAAGGTGCCTTGGTAGTTTTGATTAATCTGGCTGAATTTAGTATTACAATTATAGATCCGACATTATGTGCCAGTGCACCGGAGACGGGGCCTAAAAGACCGGTGCCGGAGGCAACCAGGGCCAGTACATTAAAAACCATTGCAAAAAGAATGTTAGATTTTATAGTCTTTACCGTTAGCTTACCCAGGTTCAAAAAATAAGGCACTTTCGTTATATCATCGCCCATCAAGGCAACATCTGCTGCATCAATTGCCGCATCTGTACCCATGGCACCCATTGAAATGCCAATATCTGCTGCTGCCAGAGAGGGGGCATCATTTATCCCGTCACCCACCATGGCTACTTTAAACCCTTTTTGCTGTAGACTTTTTACTTGTTCTAATTTTTCTTCAGGTAAAACACCGGAATAGTAATCTGTTATGCCCACTTTTTGGGCTATTTGCGCCGCTACGCTATGATCATCTCCGGTAATCATCTGAATTTTGGATATGCCGGTGGCGGCAAGTTCTTTAACCAACGTGTTATTACCATCTCTTATCTCTTCTTCAAAATAGATAATACCAATGGGTGTATCGTTTTCCCAAACGCCAACAGCCTTATGACTTGTCTCTTTTGTGGCCTGGTTTAAGCTTTGCAGCAACTTTTGCAGATTTTTTTCCTGTATTCTTCCCACAGTATATTTTTTACCTGCGACCACGGCTTCAACCCCTTTGCCCGGAAGGTTTTTATAATGGCTGGGTTCGGATACAATTATACTTTTTTGATCTGCTGCTGTCAGGATGGCCCGGGCCAGAGGGTGGGTAGAATATTTTTCGACTGCGGCTGCAGTAGAAAGGACAAATTCAGGTGATGTATTGTTAAGTGAGACAATATCTGAAACTATGGGCTTGCCGCTGGTAAGGGTTCCTGTTTTGTCAAAAAGGACGGTATTGATTCTGGATGCTTCTTCCAGGATATCCCCGCCTTTGATCAAAATACCGTTTTTGGAGGCATTACCCAGGGCAGAGACCACGGCTGTAGGCGATGCCAGGATGAAAGCACAGGGGCAGCCTACGATGAGAACAGTTATAGCCCGGTAAACATCTTTTGTTACTAGAAATACAAGCAGCCCCAGGGCAATGATGGCAGGGGTAAAAAGGCGTGCATAACGATCTGCAACTCTTAATGCCGGGGCTCTTTGTTCTTCCGCTTCTTGCACCAGCGCAATTAGCTTGCCCAGTGTAGTGTCTGCGCCCACTTTTTGCACTTCTGCTTCCAACATACCGGAATATATTACGGTTCCGGCATAAACATTATCCCCGATTGTTTTTTCTATAGGATCGGATTCGCCGGTTAGTGATGCCTGATCTAACAGAGCCTCTCCCCTGACTACTCTGGCATCAACGGGCACTTTTTCGCCTGATCGGATTAGTAATCGGTCTTTCAATTGTAGTTTCTTCACTGGAACAAGCACTTCTTTTTTTCCGCGCAACAAAGTAGCTTTTTCGGGTGCTAACTGTATTAAGGAATCAATAGCAGAACGAGCTTTTTGGGAGGTAAATTCCTCCAGTAGGGAACCCAGCACCATGATCAAAGCTACAGTAGCGGCCAGGAAATATTCACCAATTATGACGGAAGCAATAATAGCCAGGCTTACCAGCTCGTCCACATTAAGTTCTTTTCGCATGATGCCTTTTACCGCATCAAAAATGATTGGTCCCCCTAAAACAACCAGGGAACACAAGGCGAAAAATTC
The DNA here is from genome assembly GCA_012798755.1 of Bacillota bacterium. Classification (GTDB taxonomy): domain Bacteria; phylum Bacillota; class Dethiobacteria; order DTU022; family UBA8154; genus UBA9862. The sequence continues at coordinate 2,726 of JAAZMP010000020.1, read as the reverse complement.
GGGTAAAAAGTTGACCTTGTTTCTTCCAAGGATGAAGCTAAATACCAGTAAGACAGCTCCAAACGCTACTGTGTAAAATTCTTTTATTTGCAGCAATTGCTTGTAGGCACCGGGATCCTTATATCTTCCAATCAATTAGTTTACTCCTCTCCTGCACATTTAATATTAAAAGATCTCCCTGTTGATTTTTTTAATGGTTTCAAGTAGTTGCATTGCTTCTTCTTTTGACAAACAGGCACACATTTGTTCTGTTAGATCCAGGTGGAAACGGTGATGTTCGGCAAAGGCTTTTTCTCCTTTTTCAGTCAGGCTGATCAGATTAACCCGCCGGTCTTTCTTTGTAGATGTACGCCGGGCATATTTTTTTGATTCCAAGCGGTCTACCGTGACAGTGGTTGTACCGGTAGTAACCCCCAGTTTGCCGGCTAAAGATTTCATGTTCATCGTTCCGTGTTGCCCCAGCGCTTCAATGGCATGGGCCTCTGAAACGCTTAGGTCGCTGGAGCGGATGACGGAATTTTCCCAGGAAGAAAAGCTATTAAAAAACAATATAAGCTCATCTGTCAGTTCCTCAATGTGGTTAATGTGGTTCACCGGAAAACCTCCTCGAACCTGAAAATGTTTGATGTTGATAATGTTTGATTATCAAAGTATATTTTACAGGCCCCTTTTCTTTTTGTCAAGCCGTGGAAAAATTTCCTTGAAAAAGGCTAACGGCTATCAGAAGCTGCTGCCTTGCCACCAGTTTAGCAAAAAATGGTCCTTGTATCAAAATCTAAATAAATCTTCAATTTATTCCAACTGATCAAATGCTTGTAAGTTGTGGATTTTATGTTAGTATTATACTGAAAGGGGTTGAAATGATGTTAAGATTTCCGATTGGAAAGAACCTGTTGACTAAGTTTTTTGTATTTTTTATGGTTTTACTTATGGTGTTGCCCCTGGCCGGCTGTTTTGAAAATGGTTCCAGTTTAAAAGAGGGTTTCATAAAAAATGCGGAGGTGAAATCTTGCAGAAGCATGGGTACTCTATCCGTGACCAATAATGTTCCCGGCGAACAACTGGATCCCGGAGCCCTGGCAGTTTTTTCTCTGCTTGAAAAAGGGCTAACTATGGAAGCGGATATGGCGGATACGACCTCTATGAAGATGATATTTACTCCCGGGGATGCCGATTTGTTACGTGACATGGGGTGGATTTATCCCCAGGATCCCTTCTTAGAACTTTTTACGTGCGAAGGAAAAATTGCCATAAAAACTTCCGCCGATCCTGCTTATCTGGTGCTTGATCCTACTGAAGCAGGCCTTTTGGCTCCCGGTGTGAATTCAGGTTTTTCTGCTGTATTTGATGTAGGTTCCATACAAGAAAAACAGGTGGAAAAAGTACAGGAATTTATAAGGCTTTTTATCAAGGATTTTGATTTTAGCTTTTCCCGGGTGGAGCCATCCGAAACTGTAAAGTTGGAGTTACCGGATGGGATCATCGAAGCACGGAAAATCAAGGTCGAATTGGATTTTGAGGAAATTTTGGATCTTTTTACTTATACTTTGGAATATATGGCAGAAAGCAAAGCCTTTGAAGATTATATGCGGGTCTCCATACGCGAACCGCTGGAACAGATGATGGATGCCGGAACCATTCCACCGGAGGAACTGCCTTCCAAGGAGGAAATGGAAAAACTTGTGGAAACAGCTTACCAGCAAATCCAAAATGTTTTTTCTGAGGTAGTGGATTATATGCATACGGTTTCTCCGGACGTATTGAAAAAACAATTTGGCCTTGATCTGGCTGCTGAAGAAGAGTATTATCTGGATGGAGAAGGCTATATCAGAAAAACCAGGAGTACCTATCAAATCAAGGCCGAGCACGAAGCGCTGCAAACTTACCTGGGTACTTCGCAGCTGGATCTAACTGTTAGTTCAGAGCAAGTACTATGGGATATCAATAAACCGGTTGCAGTAGCATTTCCCCCCACCAAAGAACAGGTTTCCCTTTTTGCTATGATGGGAGATCCTGCCTTGCAGGAGGAAATGGGAGAGGGGCCGCTGTTTCAGCTTATCAACCTTATGGGAGCGGGTCCGGAACATCTGGATAGCCCTGCAATCCCGGCAAACTTGGTATTGGATCTTGAAAATAACCGGTATCTGTTAAACGGTAAGCCCATAGAATTGGCCCCGGCTCCTTACATGGAGGGGCAGTCCGTTATGGTGCCATTTCGTACTCTTGCAGAACTTGCCGGAGGAGAAATCCATTGGATACCGGAAACATCCCGGGTAATCTATGAGGATGACAAGATGAAAATAGAGTTTGCTTCCGGCAGCAAGACGGCCCTTGTTAATGGGGTAGAAACTGATTTGGCCGGAACTGCGATCATCAAAGACGGAAGGTTTATGGTTCCAGCTGGTTTAGTCGGCCAATTGGTACAACACTACGCCGTGCAGGACGAAACAAACGTTGTCATCTTTGTCTTTTAAGATGATTTTAATTCAGATGGGGTATTACAAATTGTTTGGTTGGATCGGAAATATTTTCACCAAAGCCTCTGGATAAGTGTCATGATTCTTACTGAATCGGCACCGGGCAATGGTTTACAGAGGAGCCATTGCCCGGTGCCGAGTGAATACAAGGGATGTAAGATTGGTACACTGTGTGCATACATACGAAATGCTGTAAACTATTGATCTATAGGTTCTAAAAACGCTCGATCCTCGATCGATAAGGGGAAT
>JAAZMP010000182.1 GCA_012798755.1 Bacillota bacterium | reverse complement strand
TCCCATTCAGAGGCCTGTAAAGGTGTTCAGTGGGAAAAATTATTTCCAAAAATAATTTTCACACAGTCTACCGACCCCTTGTGTTCCCTTACGTAGAAAAGGCCGGGTAATCCAGCTTTGGAACCACCCGGCCTTAGTTGGATAATTATAAAGGGCTGTTACGTCCGCGACTAAATTGATGACACAGTTCCTCCGTCCCCCTGTGTCACGGTTTTCTATCATAGTAGGGTATCGGCACAACATAGCAATCGCAGCTGGGGTCATCCTTTGCGGCACGCCATATGCTTTCAAGGCTATCCCACATGGAAGACTTATATGGGAGGAATAAAATTTCTAGTTTAACTTCCTTTTCGCTCATTAGTTCCTTTTTTAGTATAGCAAGCATGTAGTCTATTTCTGTTATTGGGTTTTGCCTTAATTCTACGTTTGACGGCACCTTTATTATTTGTTCCAGTAAACCCATTATGTTATCTATAATTTGGGCGTAAAAAATTAACCTTTCAGCGGATAGACTTGTTTTCAGTACTTTAAATATAGACTTCATTGCAATGTAGCAATCATATAAAACAGGAATTGAATTCCTTGAGTCAACATTTTTAGTATATTTAACACCCTCATTTACTGTGTCTATTAGCTCAATCGTTTGGTCTCTAATAAACTTTCTCATAATGTTTAAACCCTCCTCACTAGCACCTCCATATACCCCTCACACACCCTTGACATATTATGGCTCACCAGCACAAATCCTTGCCCTTCCAGTAGTTTAATTAGCGATTCCCTGGAAAAGTAGTGTATCATGGGGCTGGAATATAGGGTCTTGTTTTTATCTTGCATTAGCCGGGCATAGCCACTATCAAAATTGGGCGTTTCTATATACAAAAGTCCGTCCTGGCCTAGCAAGGAAGCGGCCTTCCCAATGGCCTGTAACGGTTCACGCATATTTTCCAAAACCCGTAACATGGTAACCACATGATAAGGCTCTGGCTTCCCCCGGGCTACATCGGCATCAAAATTCGCAAACGTAGTATTGTAAACAACCCCATCCAAATAGCCGCTACAAAAGTCCGCTAACTGCGGATTAGGTTCGATGCCATGGGCTGCATAGCCGTATTCCATGGCCACCGCCAAAAACTGGCCATAGCCGCAGCCAACATCTAGCAACCGATTGCCATTGGCATGTCGGCCGATCAACTCCATCACGGGCCGGTATTGACCCAATCCCTTTCCAAGGATGACCACGTCTGGTGATGTTGGACCACCCTCCACAGTTTCGTCGGTAGCCCCACCAACAATTTCGCCTAGCCTGTGTGGCACTCGGGCCGCAAACAGATGTCGGCAATGGGCACAATGGTTCCATTCCTTTATAGCGGGGTAATGGATGGAAAAGTCAGGGCTGGTAATCGTATTGTAAACTGAATGCAACGCCGCCGCCTTACCACATATCGGGCAGTTTTCAATGTAATCACAATCAATCGACTGGTAAATATAATGGCGATTTTCATTTTTGGTATCGTTAATTATTGTCTCGGCCAGGGCGGCATTTTCCTTAAAAGCCTGGCGGTGGCAATACAAAGATAAGGTCGGATTTTGCAGCTGGTTATAAATCTGACCTAAATAATAATATAGAACATCCTTTTTGTAATCCTGCCGCAGCAGACGCAATAGCATCTGGTGGGCACTAACATCCATGCTGCGCTCAAGATATTTTTCCACCATGGCAAATAGATTGTCCTTCACCAAATCAGGATATGGCGTTGCAGCAGGTTCAATGGCCGCCAAAAAACCCTCCTGCTCCATGTCTTTGATAAGAAGCAAATCATAATCTACTTTTGATGATGCTTCTATCTTGCCAGTACGAAGCATATCCTGGTAATCAAGGTAATCCTTGAAAACCTGGGCATATATTTCATACTGTTTTTGCGCCTTTAGCCTTAAAATATCATCCGGGGGAACAGTGCTGAGCAATTTTAAATGTATAATAATTTGATAATCTATGTCGATATGTTTACTTTGCAAGGCACGGGTAAGGTAATCGAAGGCATCTGTATAATCGCCCGTTGAATAGTAGCTATAGCCTATGATTTTATACATTTGGGTTTTAAAATGCTCCGCTTGCTGGGCCTGCAAATACCTGGTTGCTTGGGTAATGGTGAGGGCATGGTCCTTGTGCTGCACATAATACCCCATTACACCGGCGGCTGCTTCTTTAGGCATTTCCGCAAACAAACCCTCCAAGGCCAATAGCTGCCCCGTAGAACCAATGTAAAACAAATAACGATATAAATTTAAAAAAGCCACGATTTCCTTTTTTCCTGGGTTGGCAATACTTTCACCTTTAAAATAATTATTTAAAAGATTGGCATAAACAGGATCAAGGGTGGATCGATATTGCTCGAACAAATCTTTTCTTGCATGGTACAGCATGGCCAATGTAGCATAAAAACGATCGCTATCCTCACCGGCGTTAAAATAAGCAGTCATTCCGGTTTCCACCGCCTGCTCGGCCTGGTTGGCCAAAATCATGGCCAAATAGGTGGTTTCATCCTGGCCATCAAATTCCTGGTTGTATTTCAGGGCATAGTATAAAAATACTTTATGCAGTCTGGAACACATTAGCTGCCGGGCTAAAAAAGCCACTTGATCCCTATCTGTCAGATCATACAAACTGTTTAGAAATAAAACGATGTCTTCGGTGGGCTGATCCCGGATTAGCCGAATTAAATCGTTAAAAGGCCCTTCCTGCATTGGCTTTTCTTTCAGTGATAAAATCAGGTAATCATAGGAGTTCTCTATTTCCTTCCCGGCTTTGTAAATCTGGGCTATTTTCCAGTAAGCATCGGGCAACATACCTCCGAAAGTATTTTGATACCTGCCCTTGTAGCCTTTATGCAGCTTTATTGCTTGAAGCAAATATTTTAGAGCTTCATCAGGATCAAATCTGAATAAATGAAAACCTTTAAAATAATGATGGGCTGGCAGTTCGGGATAGGCATTCAAGGCGGCGTTAATATCCTTCAAAATATCCTGCTGGGTAAATTGATGCCGCAGTGCTTGCTTGATTTTAATTCCAAGTTCATAAATATTAACATGAAGGGTGGAAGAAGCGATAACCTGCTCGTAATCCGGCTGTTTAAAAAATAAATCATAAAATTTTAGGGCCAACGAAAAGTTACCAGTACTGGCATTTTCCCGGCACAGGTAGAAATAGGCGGAGGTATCCGCCTGACCCCGCTTATATACTTCGGTTAAAATCTCTAAATTACGCCGGGCCTTTTGCACTCCCTTACCCTCGGCGTAACCGCTATGGTAAATTTCAATATCATTCAGGGTCACCGATTTTACCGCCTTGCCGTTAAAATGAATCTCTTCATGGATTTTGCCAACATAATTAACACCGGTGCTATTTTTAAAAATACGTAGGTTGCGGTTTTTGCTGCTTATAAACCCGGTCCGCATATCAATGTTGCAACTGGTAATTTGCATCGCCTTTACGCCGTCCATTTTTTCCACTTTTTTTAGGACGTTATAGATGCGCTGGTCTAGCTGGGGCACAAACCATTCATCGGCATCTAAAAATATTATCCAATCCCCCCGGGCCTTGGATATGGCATAGTTTTTAGCGGCGGCAAAATCATTGATCCAAGCAAAGTGAAACACCTTGGCCCCTAGGCTTTCACAAATAGCCACGGTATCATCCGTGGAACCGGTATCCACAATGATGATTTCATCTACCACATCTTTATAGCTTTCAATGGAACGGGCAATATTTTCAGCTTCATTTTTAACGATAGAGCAGGCCGACAGTCTCATTGTAAATCTCCCCCGAATAAAGTTCATGCTATTTCGTTTTCATCATAACCCTTAATTGTAATTATATAAGGGAAAAGGGTCTCGGGGTACCCTGAGACCCTTTTGTGGTTGAATTTGATAATAATTAACGTAGCAGTTGCAATACACCTTGGGGCTGTTGGTTGGCCTGGGCCAGCATGGCTTGTGCGGCCTGGGCCAGGATGCTCATCTTGGTGAACTCCATCATTTCTTTGGCCATGTCTACGTCTCTGATGCGGCTTTCTGCTGCAGTCAGGTTTTCGCTGGAGGTGCCCAAGTTGTTGATGGTGTGCTCCAGGCGGTTTTGATAAGCACCTAGCTTGGAGCGTTCAGCGGAAACGGTTTCAATGGCATCGTTGATAACTTGGATGGCTGCGGTGGCTTTTTTATGGTCGGAAACATCCAGTGCATACCACTGGCCTGTATTATCAGTGCCGTTGGTTACATCGGGCTCCAATTCCCCATCCTTATTCACAGCGCCGGTGGTAAACCTGGCATCCTCTGCATTTTCGCCCCCTGCCGCGGCACCCGCCGCCTTACCCGCAATGCCAAGCGCTTCGGCCCTCATATCGTTTACCTCAATGGTCATGCTTTGCCCCATGTTGGCGCCGATCTGGAAGGTGGCGGAGAAACCATCTCCTTTCATACCCAATATAGACTCGTCTACATTGGCCTCGGCTAGGTTGGCACCTGCCGATAGCCCTATTTTGTCATCTGCACCACCTATTTCAACAGTAAATTTTTCACTTCCGGTAAATGTTAGTGTGTATTTATTATCTTCCGCCGACGCCAGGCTAACTTCAATGCCCTCGTCAAATTTGCCGTCCAATGCGCCCAATAGGGCACTGGAGTCGCTGTATTTGCCATTCAATGTTATTGTTGTGTCACCAATTGTGACGCTCACGGCATTACCGCTGGTAAGGTCTAGACCGTCAGTGGGTATCGTTATATCTGTGCTAGTAACAGTATATTCTACATCTTGTACACCGGCTACAGTAGCACCTTCAGTCACCATGCTAGTAGCCCCACTAATTTCAACAATAAACTTATCCGCCCCGGCAAATGCCAAACTGGTACCCGCGCCCACCGTAACTGCAATTCCGTCAAACTTATCATTCAGTGCGGCGGCCAGGCCTTCAATACTACCATAGTCTCCATCTAAAGTTACGGTTTTATCACCAATTGTTACAGTTGCATTGGTAGTGCCAAAATCAAATCCAGTTATTGTTCCACTCTGGGCCTGATAAAATTCCGTTACCGGCTTGCCCGCTGCCTCACCGCCGTCAAGCAATTTTTGTGTGTTAAACTCGGTGGTGTTACCAATTCTATTAATCTCCGAGGTTAGCTGGTTGATTTCCTTTTGAATTTCATTACGATCAATGTTTACATTAGTATCGTTGGCCGCTTGGTTAGCCAGTTCCCGCATCCGCTGCAAAATGGAATGAGTTTCATTCAAACCACCTTCAGCAGTCTGAATCATGGAAATACCATCCTGAGCATTCCTTACCGCCTGGTCCAAACCCCTAATCTGGGCCCGCATCTTCTCGCTGATCGCCAGCCCTGCCGCATCGTCCCCGGCCCGGTTAATGCGCAGTCCTGAGGACAGCTTTTCTAACGATTTGTTGCCCATAACGTTGTTGTTACTCAACTGGCGATAGGTATTAAGTGCCGCGATGTTGTGGTTAATAATCATCCTTTACATTCCTCCATGAATTTTATTTGGCTACCGCTTCCTTGCAGTAGTTGTTTGCCGGGTCGGCCGCCCCGGTGTCTATTATGAATATCGGCATTGCCGGGGAAAAGTTTAGCGCCCGGCGACAATTTATTTTTTTTCCGAACTAGTTTTTTGCAAAAATTTCATTACCTCCAGGGCACTGGTAATGGCCCCGGTGTTCTCCTT
>JAAZMP010000181.1 GCA_012798755.1 Bacillota bacterium | reverse complement strand
TCTCGAAACCATCTTCGCCTGTATAGCCGGTCCGGGAAAGCAAACATTTAATCCCGGCAATTTTAACATCCGGTAAAAAATTGTACCGCCTTATGCTTGAAGGAAGAACATCTTCTGTCATAGTTTTTTTAAGTATTTCTAAACTAAGGGGCCCTTGTATCGCTATCAAGGCAAATTCAGCGGATAAGTCCTCCAAAACCACGGATTCAGGATACCTTTCCTTAAGAAAGTTATAGTCTTTTTCCGTATTCACGGCGTTTGTAACCAATAAAAAACGATCTTGCGCATAGCGGTAAACGAGGATATCGTCAACCGTACCGCCATGAGGATAACAAATGGGGCTGTACATAACACCATTGTTCTTTAAAACAGAAAGATCATTTGTTAAAACCCCCTGCAAAAACTCCTCCGCCTTTTGGCCTTCTACGAGGATCTCTCCCATATGTGAAGCGTCAAAAAGAGAAACCTTTTTGCGCGTATGCAAAACCTCTTCCACAATTCCCTGATATGTAACAGGCAAAAACCAGCCGCCATAATCTATAAAGTTGCCCTTTGCCGCTGCATGTTGCTCATACAGTGGCGTTTTTTTTGCTTCAGACATACTATCTTTCACTCCCATTTTTTAATCAATGTTCACTTACCAATGTCATGAGGATATTTAGCTCTTTCACCACCAATGAATTTGGGCCTGGTCCGGGCCAGGGTCAGATTAGCTTTGCCGATTTTTTTTATTGGCAGCCTCAGCGGGACGGCAACTTTTTTTAAGTGCATCCCTATTAAGGTGTCTCCGATGTCCAAACCGGCATGAGCTGCTATGGCCTCCACGATCACCGGTTCGTCAAAATGTTCCATAGCCACTGTAGCCAATGCGCCCCCAGCTTCGAGATACGGCAGTACCGAAACAGGTTCCAGGTTGTACCTTTCGACACACTCTTTTTCGACCACCAAGGCCCGGTTTAAATGTTCACAACATTGCACAGCCAGGTAAAGCTCCTTTTCCCTAACGAAAGCTAGTAGCCCAGATATTATAATCTGTGCAATTTCCAAGTTGGAGGCGGAACCGATTTTTTCTCCCGTTATTTCACTGGTGCTACAGCCAATTACTAAAATATTTCCCTTTTGTAATTCGGCTATTTTAATTAGCCCCTGAAGAATTTTTGACAACGTTGATTCCATAGGTTCAAAAGCAGACAAAGTAAGTACAACTCCTTCTAAGCCATACCCTTACCCACTTTTTAGGCGGAGCCATTTAGTTTTGATTCTCAAGTGGCAATTTTGTAGATCAGTTCTTCCTTGTACCCTGTTATGACCCTGATATATCCTTCAAGAGTATTATTTACTTCTTCATTGCCGGTATCAGCCAATAAAGGCCTTCCTGTAAGAGATATAATCTTGTCTTTTGAAGCAATAATGATGATGTTTGTCTTTCCCACCTGCTTTATCACTTCTGCGCTTATTTGTTGGTTGCCTCTTCCAAAAACATAGCCCTGTCCGCCAATGACCGTAACAATGATTTTGGCCTTTTTACCCTTAATCAAATCGAGCAGCTGTGCCTCATTTACATCATTCGCGGCCAACTTCTTGTTTAAAACTACATCGACCCCCAAAAGCGTATTTTTTAAATTTAATCTTTCCATAATTGCTCTGGTAGAGGTCCCCGGGCCAATGATATAGTAAATTTTTTCCTGCATACCCTCCAAGATATGTTCGGCTGCACCAGCCAGCGCAATCTCCTCGCTTACCCCGCGCCCAACTTTTAAGCTTTGCATGAATCTTTTTTCAAAAGGCACCTTCAGGTAACCATATAGCTTCGCTGAGATCCTTCCTTCCCTAAATGCTGCCTCATCAATGTCCATGACTTCCGCCTCGCGTAAATTTGGCAATTTGCCCTGTAGGTACATCAGGGCCAGCTCCCCGGCATTTCTAGGATTGATGGCAAAAACCGCAGAATGGATTTTTACACCGGCCGGGATGCCTATAACAGGTAAACGATCCTCGACAACATTGTAAATGTTTCTGGCAGTACCATCGCCACCGGCAAAAAGAAGTAGATCGATCCCTTCGTCCAGCATTTCCCGGGCAGCTCTTTCTGTATCTTCTGCAGTTGTACTTTTTTTACCAACACAGTCCAGCACAACCGGTTCAAATCCCGCCTCGCGTGCTTCATTTTCGCCCATTTCCGCAGGACAAGTTATAATCTCAATCTTTTTTGGGGAGGCGGCAATGATTTTAAGAACGTTTACTGCTTTCTGCGGTGCCTCCGGCACAGCGCCCAATTCCCGGGCTTTTTCGAGCACATCCAAGCCATCAGTTCCCTTAAGGCCAACTTTTCCTCCCATTCCGGCAATTGGATTTACGATCAAGCCTAACTTTTTCAAGCCTTTGTGGACCTCCTCCCCAATCGCTTTTCTACATCTTGTTTTGGTCTTTCCCTTTTTTCCTAAGATATGCACGCCACGTAATAGCCCAATTTTGGGGATCGTTCATTTCCTCTTCTTTATCCCTTCTGTGGGAAGCGGATTTATGGGGTGCAGTTTTTACCAGTTCGGGATTGTTGTAAGCCTCCTCCGAAATTCTGCGCAGCACTGCAGCATATTCATCAATGTCAGCCTTGGAATACGTTTCACAGGGCTCCAGCGTAAAAGGTTCCGGCACTAACCAAGGTTCATGGCTGGGAAAATAATGTTGTATACCAAAATCGGAGATCCTGTTGGAAATATCTATGGTGCTTACTCCTGTTTCTTCCGTTAGTTTTTCCCAACTGTAACGCACCTCTTCAAAGCGCCTGTGCCCCTCGGCATAGTAAATTACTACCCCGAGAATCTGGGCAACTTTCTTCATGAGATAATTGTTATTGAGAACCGATATCTCCGCTACTTCTCTTAAACCATCCGCACCTAAAGACATGATCCAGGAGTAGGCCCGCAGCACAACCGGTGCCACGCCAAAAAATCCTCTGATTTTTCCTATGGAATCGGGCCGCTTATAATCAAGCCAGTACTTTTCTTTACCCTTTTCAACCGTAGGGACAGGAAGATATTTCGCCAGTTTTTCCGTTACCCCGAAGGCTCCTGTTGCCGGTCCCATGCTCCCATGAGGCGAGGCAAAAGTTTTGTGCAAGTTAAAATGGCACATGTCAAAGCCTGCTTCTTTGGCCCTGGCTACACCCAATATTCCATTTGCATTAGCTTGATCATAATAACAGAGACCGCCTGCCTCATGGACAACCTTAACAAATTGATCGATCTTGGGATTATATATTCCCGTATCTTCAGGGTTAACAATAAATAGGGCCGCGGTCCGCTCAGATACCACCTCTTTTAAAGCATCCAGGTCCGGATAGCCGTCTTCTGCAGGGTACAAAGTTATAACCTTATATCCGGCTGTAGCAGCAGCCGCCGGATTGCAGGGATGTGAAAAAATGGTGGTTATAATTTCGTCTCTTTTGTCGTCTTCGCCATTAGCCCGGTGATAGGCCCTGGTCGTTAAAACACCGGTATAGACGGCCTGGGCTCCCCCGCCGGGCTGCAAGGAGAATTTATCCAAACCGGAGATTTCTTTGAGTGCTTGTTCCGTTTTATAATATATTTCCAGGATACCCTGGATGGTATCTTCGTCCTGTGATGGATGTATATGGCTTATAAGATCAACAATGGCTTCGTTAACACGAGGGTTATATTTCATTGTACAGGTGCCCATGCTGATATCAACATTCAAGTTGGAACCCAGCGTCTCCTGCGATAGGTGCAGGTAATGGCTTAAAACCCTTTTCTGGGAAATTTCCGGCAACCGGGGCGGCTTTTTGCGGCGCATCTTTTCCGGGATTATGCTGCTTATATCGCCTGCTTTAGCACTAATTTCTTTTTCCACTTCAGGAACGAGCACACCTCTTTCACCTTTAACGGACAATTCATAAATGATAGGTTCATCCCAACGTGCCTGATGGTAACGTTCCCTTATTCTCGCATCTGCCATAATCAACCCTCCTTTTTATTTTATAGCTTCCTGCAAAGCGGAAAAAAACTTTTCCAGATCTTCATGCGTATGTACCTCTGTTACGCAGTACAAAGCGCTTTCCCCCAGTTCAGGGAATTCCCGGGAAAGGTCTTTTCCTCCAAATATTTTAAAATCCAATAGTTTCTTGTTGATGTCTTTTACTTTCTTATCCGTTTCATCGAAATTAACGATAAACTCCTTAAAATTTGGCGAATTAAATACCGGTGCTTTAACACCTTTGATTTCTGAGAGCCGGCCGGCCATATAATGTGCTTTTTGTACGACGTTTTCGGCAAGTTCTTTTATTCCTTGGGGGCCCATTAAAGCCAGGTAAACGCCGGCTGCTATGGTCCAAAGCCCACATTCGGTCCCCACAAAATCTTTGGCTTTTTCCCTTTGGACATAAGATGTCCGATCAAAGAGGAAAGAACCAAAGCCCCCAAAGCCATATTCCCCTTCAGCTTTGGTAGAAGTCAAGGTGACGAGTATAGAGGGATATTCAGCCACATATTTTTCTTCTTCCCTTGTGGCGATAAAACCCCCCAGACCGCCCCCCGAGTACATATTTATGCCCAGGGGTTGCAGCTCACCGCAGACAATGTCCGCGCCATAGCGGTCGGGCACCTCTAAAACCCCCAGGGAAATGGGATCAACTCCAACGATGCAAACAGCACCGTGGTCATGGGCGATTTTAGAAATATCCTCCCCCTGCATTTCGATGAACCCCAAATAAGACGGGTTTTCAAAATAGACGGCGGCTGTTCCCGCCGAAATTCTATTTTTTAAATCCCCAAGGTCTAAGTAACCGGTTTTCTCATCATAAGACACAAGCTCGATTTCAATGCCGGGTTCACAATAATTTTTAATGCACGACAATCGATCGGGGCTGATCGTTTTAGGAATAAGTGCTTTGTTTCTCCCTGTGATTCTTGAGGCCATTCTGATGGAATTTCCTGCCGCAGCCGCCCAATCATATGTCGGCAAACTTACAACATCCATTTCGAGTAGATCTCCCAGCATACTGGCGTATTCAAAAAAAGCCTGGCCTTTCCCATGATCGGCGTAGTAATCGCTTCCGTAAGCCGTTAAAAATTCGTCGCGGGAAATTATCGTATTGCACACTTCGGGAACATAATGCTGCCAGGTGCCTCCCCCAAGAAAATTTAGATGATCTTTGCAGGTTTTGTTTTTGGCAAGTATGCCTTCAACGTGTCGTTTTAAGGCGTATTCGGACAAAAATGGTTCCGGTAGATTTAGTTTTCCTTTGAACTTGAGATGCTTGGGGATTTCGGCATAGATGTCTTCAACGCTGTCGATCCCCACTTCTTTCAACATTTGCTCTTTAATCGCAGGTTCAGAATTGGGTATATACGGATACACTCGTTTACTCACATTTAACCCTCCCAACTTATAAGTTCTTGACAACGATGTAAAAAGGCAATTCTACGGCCGCCTGAATGCCCCACTTAAGGAAAATAACGTTCATTTCCTTTCGGGAAATAATATTCCGGCAGCGGAAACTAAAAACATTCCGATCTATCCTTTATTAAATAGCGCTCAAAAATAAGTAACCTGCCTTTAAACAAACCTCCCTTCCAAATATTTTACCTTTTTACCCAAAACAAAAGACAGGAAAAATCAGCATTTCCCCTGTCCTCAAAGCCTGAGAGAATCCTCTTATTCTTTAAGAGTTACACCATCGGCGGCCTATCGATAAATAGGCTCTTTCCAAGGATGTGTCCACTAAGGCTTCTTTGACCTGAGAGTTTCTTTTCCCCGCCGCTAAACCGGGCAAATTGCTCCTTCGGTGCCCCATATTGTTCATGAATACGGAGGCTCTCACCCTAGATTCATCCACTAACTTATTAAATTGAAGTTAAACAACTACAAGCCCGATTCAGACTTATCAAAACAATTCTATGCTATTATAACAATTAAATAATTCCTTGTCCATATCAAAAAGCTATGTATTTAAAGATTTTTTCACTTTCGTTGCAAGATCCTTTTGAGCTTTTACTGCCTGCTGCATCCCTGCTCGTTCGTCTTGGACAAGTTCCCACTGTAAAATCTGTTCGATACCGTCTTTGCCAATGACTGCCGGCACACCAATGCTTACGTTGCAGGCGTTGTATTCACCGGACAAAATTGCGGAACAAGGTAAAACTTTCTTAGTATCATTGACAATAGCTTTTACAATAGAAGAAATTCCCACTGCAGAAGTCCAACCGGTCGTACGACCCGTTCTAAGATTTTCATAGGAGCTTAAAACACTATCCATTTCATTTCCAAACGAATCATCTTTCGGTTTGTTTCTACATAGTTGCAGAAAATAAATTGGCCATGCCTTCCAACTTCGCCCAGTTTTCATCGACTTCTTTTTGGATTTCGCTTACCTGTTCAGCGGTCAGGTGCCTGTAGCGACGCTGACGTGAAATGTAGGTTTCGACGGGCAGGCCTTCGGGGCCATGGTTTATCGTGTATTTGGTTCCGTCTTCTACTTCGTAGAGCGGGAAGACGCCGGTTTGGACGGCTAAGCGGGACATGGTCGCGGCAGCGTCGCCGGGAAAGCCCCAGCCGTCGATACAGGGTATCAGCACGATGATCATTCTTGTGCCTTTCATGTCCTTGATTTTATGAATTTTGGTAACAAAGTCGTCTAAATAACCAATGTTGGCTGTGGCAACGTAGGGCACGTGATGCGCAGCCATGATCTCTACTAAGTTCTTCTTCCTCGATTCTTTACCGCCGGGGGTAGAGGTGGTGTAGGCATGGCGCGGCGTGGATGAGCTTTTTTGTGTGCCGGTGTTCATGTATCCTTCGTTGTCCATACAGATGTAGACTATGTCTTCGTTGTGTTCTGCGACGGAGGAGAGCGCCTGCAGTCCGATGTCGTAGGTGCCGCCGTCGCCGGCAAGGGCCAGTACGTTTACGTCGTCCCTGTCTCTGGCTCTTAAAGCGCGCTTGATTCCAGCAGCAGAGGATGCGCTAGATTCGAAGCTGTTATGGAAGATGGGGATGAGCATAGAGCTGTAGGGCTGGGCGCCCATCATCGGGCCCATGCAGGAGGGGGGGATAACGGCAACCGAATTGCGCCCAAATATGTTTAGGACGTAACGAAGGGCTAAAGCCATGGCGCATCCGGGGCAGGCCCCGTGCCCTGGCAGGAAGACTTTTTCTTCAGCAATTTCGTAATGTTTCATTTTATAATCACCAACCCCAAATAGATTTTGTGGTACTTTTTTCTTTAAGTGACCGCTTGACCAAATCTTCTATTTTCTCCGGTGTGATGTTTGTCCCACCGACGCCGGCTAAGTAGCCGTAAACCTCGGGTGCGTTTTTTAGGCCGTAAAGGGACGATTTTACTTCCTGGTGCAAGACACTGCCGCCGCCGGTACCGGGGGAGGAGCCACGATCTAGGATTATAACTTTGTCCCGGCCGGCTAGTTCTTGGCGCAGCTTGTCTACGGGGAAGGGTCTAAACAGCCTTATTTTCATCAGGCCTACGGGTATTCCGTCGGATTGCATTTTGTCTACAGCGGCTCTGGCGGTGCCGGAGATGGTGCCCATGGCGATGATTATGTGTTGGGCGTTTTCGCATTTGTATCTTTCGACCAGGCCGTAGGTTCTTCCGGTGAGTTCTTTCCATTTTTCGTCGGCGTCTTTGGCGATGGCGAAGACTTTATCCATGGCTTGGGAGAGTTGTTTACGGTGCCGGTAGTAGAGTTCTTGGCTGACTACGTTGCCAAATGATCGGCCCTGTTCAGGGTCAAATCTAAGTTCTGGATCGAATGGGGGCAGGTAGCTGTCTACGGCTTCTTGTGAGGGGATCTCTACTACTTCTAAGGAGTGTGAGACGTAGAAAGCTTCGTAGCTGATCATCGCCGGTAGTAAGACGGAGGGGTTTTCGGCTGTTTTGTAGGCCTGCAAGACGGTGTCCAGGGCTTCTTGCGGGTTTTCGACGTAGTACTGCAGCCAGCCGGTATCTCTTT
The DNA here is from genome assembly GCA_012798755.1 of Bacillota bacterium. Taxonomy (GTDB): domain Bacteria; phylum Bacillota; class Dethiobacteria; order DTU022; family UBA8154; genus UBA9862. Next base: position 26,928 of record JAAZMP010000181.1, on the reverse strand, counting down.
GGGAAAGGCTGTCGGTATGGTCGGCCCAAAAGCCCCAGGGTGAGGCAACGGTCCTGTTGGCGTTTACCATGACGATCGGTGTTCTGGCTCCGGAGGCGAAGTGGAGCAGTTCATGCATCAGCATAAGGCCCTGTGAGGAGGTGGCGGTAAAGACTCTGACTCCTGTCAGGGAGGCCGAAATGCAGGCGGCCATGGCCGAATGTTCGGATTCAGGTGTGATAAATTCGGCGTCCAGCAGGCCCTGTAGTTGGAATTCGGTCAGTTTTTCGGCGACCGGTGTCTGGGGGGTAATGGGGTAGATCGGCATCACTTTCGGTTGGGCCAGCATCGCACCGTATGCGGCGGCATGGTTGCCGGTTAGCAGCATGGCATCTTTTAGTTTCATTTGGATTCCTCCTTTAGGACGATTGCGCCCCGGGGGCATTCTTTGACACAAAGGCCACAACCTTTACAGTATTGTTCTAAGATGGTGTAGTTTTCACCGTTTCCGGGGTTGTTTATCTTGATGGCCATGTCGGGGCAGAAATAGAAGCAGTTGTCACAGCTTACACACCAGCCGCAGTTGAAGCAGCGGGCTGCTTCGTAGAGGGCTTGTTGTTCTGTAAGTCCCAGCTGGACTTCTTGGAAGTTACGGGTTCTTTCTGATGCGGGAAGCAGGCTTTTTGTTGTTGCCGGGTTTTTGGGGAAGTAGAATGTGTTAATCTGTTCATAGAGAACTTCTGTGCCTGTAAAATGTTCTTCTTTACCCGTGCCTCCAAGGAGCAGATCGATCTGTTCTGCGGCAATTTTGCCGGCGCCTAAGGCGGAGGAGACAAACCTGTCGTTGCTGGTTAGATCTCCGCCGGCAAGGATGTTCTTGACGGATGTTTGTTGGTTTGCGTCTACTTTGATAAGGTGGTCTTGTGTCTCCAGTTCGTCGATTGGCGGTGTTTCTATGTCGGAGCCCAGTGCCATGATCACGGTGTCTGTTTCCAGGGCGAAGAAGGCGTCTTTTATTGGTTCGGGACGGGGCCTTCCGGAGGCGTCTTTTTCGCCTAGCTGCATTTTCTGGCAGACCAGTTTTTGAGTTTCGTTTTCTTTTTCCAGTTTGACCGGGGAGGCCAGAAATGTAAACCGGATCCCTTCTTCTTTGGCTTCTAGGATCTCCGTTTCTTGGGAGGGCATCTGGTTTTCGGTTCTTCTGTAGACGATTGTTACGTCCGCTGCTAATCTTTTGGCGCATCTGGCAGTGTCTAAGGCGGTGTTGCCGCCACCGATGACGAGCACTTTTGGGCCCAGTTCAGGTTTCTGGCCGCTGTTGATCCGGTAGAGAAGGTCTAGGCCGTCTAATACTGTTTCTGGGTTGTTTTCGAACTGGGCTAATTTGCGGGGACGTTGTGCCCCGGTGGCTATAAATAAGGCGTCGTATTTGTTTTGTAGCTGTTTGTATTCTGCGGCGCCGGTTATGGCAGTTTCTGTATGGTATTTGATCCCTAGTTTGGCTAGCCGGTTAAGTTCTTGGTCCAGTACTTTTGCGGGTAGGCGGTAGTTGGGGATCCCGTAGCGTAAAAGGCCGCCTAGTTTGGGTTTTGTTTCAAATATTTCTACGGTGTAGCCTTTCAGTTTTAATTGGTATGCTGCGGAAAGGCCGGCCGGGCCGCCGCCGATGATGGCTACTTTTTCTTTTTTGGGGCTGGCTGTTTCGGGAAATAGCCAGCCTTTTTCTAAGGCCAGATCTGCCAGGTAGCGTTCCATTAGTCTGATGGAAAGGTTCGCATCGTGTTCGCTGCGGTTGCAGGCGTCTTCACAGGGGTGGTGGCAGACCCTGCCTGTTACGGAGGGGAAAGGGTTGTTTTCTACGATTTTTTGCCAGGCTTCATGCAGCAGGCCTTTTCGTAACATTTCGATCCAAACCGGTATATGCCCGTGGACGGGGCAGGCTAAATGGCAGGGTGAGGGACGGTTTTGGTAGACGGGGATGGCGCTGCGCCAGGTACCGGTGTTTAAAGCGTCGCTTCGTTTGTTGGTCCAGATCGTAGGTACTGCTTCTGCTGTTTTGGACATTAGACCGCCTCCTTTACTTTTTTGATCAGTTCATAGCCTTCCCGGCAGGAAGCGGCGTTTTCTTCGATTTTGACCGGGCTCATTTCTCTTATCACGGCCAAAAGTGTTTCTATGTCGGGGGCTCCTACCAGGCCCGCAAAGGCACCCATTAAGGTGGAGTTGACGATCCGGCCCAAGTTGTGGGCACGGGAGATGTTTACCGCGTTTAAAGCGGTAATGTCAAAGTCTCCAAGGTGTTTGAAATCACCTGTACCTTTGGAGGAATTTACTAAAATCTTGGTCCGAAAGGTCGCTCCTTCCAAGAGAGTCTCGTTAAGGAGGCTGGAGTCGAAGCATAAGATGGCATCGGGCTTGTCTATATCACAGTGAAGTGTGATCGGAAGCTTGTCCACTCTTAAAAAAGAGCTGACCGGGGCGCCTCTTCTGGCACCGCCAAAGCTGGCAAAAGATTGTATATATTTCCCTTCACGGAAAAATGTCGTGGCCAGTATCTGGCCGGCCAGCTGCGCACCCTGGCCACCCCTCCCTTCTATCCTTACTTGTAACATCTGTAACACCTCATTTTTTTGATTTGTTGTTTTAGAACTACTCCTTTAATTCTGTTTAATGTAATTGGATTCCAATATGCATAAATTCTTACTAAATTATATATTATGTTTTTTATTTTGTAAAGTGCTTTTCGGGTATTATTTTGAAATCTTTTAGTAGTATAAGTTTACCTTTCCGAGACATTTCGTTAGCCTTACCAGATAATTACATTTAATTGACTTTTACTTTTCCCTGCTATACAATAGTTTCAAAAAGAAACAATATTAAAAAACTAAGGAAATTGAAGAAGGAAGTAAATACTAAAATGACTGATAAAAAAAGCAGGTACCTGGTCAAGTCTGTTATCAAAGCTTTTCAAATTCTTGAAACAATGTCCAAACACAATGAAGAAATACGCATCAAAGATTTATCTGCCATCATGGAAATGGAACAAAGCACCATACATAGGTTTTTAATGACACTGTCACATTTAGGGTACATAGAGCAAAACAGTACAAATGGGAAATATCGTTTGAGCTTAAAACTTTTTGAAGTGGGAAACAGCCTAATCCATTCGTTAGACCTACACTCCTTGTCTTCACCCATCCTTCACGAATTAAATAAAAAATTTGGTGAAACCGTACATCTTGTGGTTCTCGATAAGGGAGAAGCTGTTTTCGTTAACAAATTAGCCACTTTTCCTACTTTGGTTACTTACTCCTATATAGGGAAACGTTGTCATGCACACTGCTTGGCTTCCGGAAAAATACTATTGGCATACCTTCCGCAAGATGAATTGGACGATATTATTAAACAAAAGGGCCTGCCACGGTACACCGATAACACCATTACAGACGTAAAAGAACTCAAGGAACACCTGACAAAGATCAGGAGGGATGGGGTAGCCTATGACTTAGGGGAACTGGAACCACTTGTTAATTGTGCTGCCGCGCCAATAAAAAACCATACTGGACGAGTAGTCGCCGCGGCCAGCGTTTCCGGCCCAAGCAGCCGGCTGGATCCTGACAAATTAAAAGAAATCAGCATCGATGTGAAGGAGGCTACCAGTACAATTTCAGAAAAATTCGGTTATAGCGAAAATCGAAATCTTTATTAGCTTATTGTACAACTATGTTACGAAATTCCAATAAATAGGGGTGTAATGAAATGTCATTTTTGGAACTGGCAAAAAGAAGGTATTCCACCCGGAGCTTTAAAAACAAACCCGTAGAAGAAGAAAAGCTGAGAAAAATCCTCGAGGCGGCAAGGGTTGCTCCTTCCGCAGTCAATTATCAACCACTTCACTTTATTGTTCTGCAAAACAAAAACATGAGGGAGAAAATAGCAACAACCTATGCCGGGAAATGGATCTTGGAAGCGCCGGCAGTAATCGTTGTGTGCGGTAATCATAGCAAATCCTGGCGGCGCGCCGATGGCAAAGACCATTGCGATATTGATGCAGCTATAGCGATCGATCACATGACCTTGCAGGCTGCAGAGCTTGGATTGGGAAGCTGCTGGGTTTGCGCTTTCAACTCCATGCAATGTCATCGGCTGCTCGAGCTCCCTTCACATATTGAAACCATCGCCCTTCTGCCAATCGGCTATCCAGCAGATACAGCTGATCCTGATCGCCATGAAACCAAACGAAAAAAAACAAATGAAATTGTACATTGGGACAAATTCACTGACACCGGGCTTTAAAAAATCATTTATTGTACCGGAAATGCATGGCAGGGGCTTTTTTACCCCTTTGCCGGCACCACTGCTTGGGGGGGCAACAGTAATCATGTCTATCCCCTTTATCTATTTTAAAAATTCTGTACTTTGTGCTGATTTTTCACGAGAAGCAAAACAATGTTGACAAATGATCTCAAACGATATAAAATATAACTAACTAAGTTAAATATATACATAATGTCTATAAACCAGAAAAACTGAAGTAGGATGTGGGGTTTATGATTACAAAAAAAGCAGAATACGCTATAATAGCCTTAGCAGACCTGGCCTCATTGCAATTTGGGCGGAAAACAACAACCAGAGAGATTGTCGAACGCCGGGACATCCCGGCCAACTTGGTCGCCCAACTCCTGTCCACGATGCGCGATGCCGGATGGGTTAAAAGTATACGTGGCGCTAAGGGGGGAGTTTACCTTTTAAAAAACCCCGAGCAGATCACTATGAAAGATGTAATTGAACTTATTGACGGGCCGGTAAATATTACTCGTTGCCTACTGCAAAGCATGCCTTGTGGAAACAAGCTTTCTTGCCCCTTAAGGGATGTCTGGAAAAAGGCTCAGAAGGAAATGCTCACCGTTTTTGAAAAAACAACCATCAAAGATCTGGCCGAGAAAATAGATTGAGGCGGCAAAATAAAAACGAAATAGGGTGAAGCAAATGAAATTAGCAGTATGTCAGATGGCTATCAGTGACAACCTGGAAAACAACGTTGCAAAGGTAATGCACTTTATGGAAAAAGCATCTGCGCTGGAGGTGAAACTTGTTTGCTTCCCGGAAATGTCCCTAACGGGTTATATACATGCTTTGCTTTCCAAACCGGATTTAAACCTAATCATCGAAGAAGCACTGCAAAAAATCAAAGCAAAGTGCGAGGAGCTGAATATCGGGGCGATTGTGGGTTACGGTTACCGAAAAGACAATAACCTTTTCAACAGGGCCGGCGTTTTACTGCCCGATTCAAAAAAACATACATACGATAAAATATATTTAACGGAAATCGAGAAAAAATACTTCCTGCCGGGTACAGAAAAATTGGTTTTTCCCTTTCGGGAAACCAAAATTGGGGTCATTATTTGCCGGGACCAAAACTACCCTTTGCTAGCCAAAAAATTAAAAAATAAAGGAGCCGAATACATTTTTATCCTTTCAGCACATTACTATGAGCCTAAAGAGGCAAGGTGGAAATTGGACAAAAATAGGGCCATTCCCATTACCAGAGCTGTAGAAAACAAGGTTTATGTATTATTGTCGAATACAATCGGCACACACATCGGCATGACAAGTCTTGGCAACAGTTTGATCGCTGACCCTGATGGAGCTGTGGTCGTAATGGCGGATGAACAGCAAGAAGGCTTGTTAATGCTCCACACAAACAATGTGGAAATTTAGGGTTTTAAATTACTTGCTGCACCAGATTGATTCAGTAATCTGCGCGCCTACGCAACTTCTCAAAAAAAGGATTTACTACCTCCCTGTATTCTGAAGGCTCCATGATTTCCTCCGAAATTTGCTGTAACACCCCGGAAGATATGCTGCCTTTTGTAGCATATTCTTCTCCGGCTTTTTTAACAGCTGCAAATTTCCGACTGTACAGATCGGGTATAAAACCCAACGCACTTGCAGGAACCAGGATCTTTCCTGCCTCCTGCCAGGAAAAATTTCGGCAAATAGCTGTAAAATGTCCTCTCATCTGTGTAAAATTGTCCAACTCTGAAAAACCACAAACTGCAATAAGCATAGCCTTTTTTCCCGGCGGCAACATAATTTTATGGCGACAGTGTCCTTGTTCGTCGATAACGATCAATGGATCAACCATAGCTATGCATCTGTCTAAAACAGTTTTCAGCTGGGCACTGAATCCGTCTACATAAAGAGGGCTGGCTAAAATGATCAGTTCGGCTTCTTTTATTTTTTTGTAGATCTTTGTCATATCGTCTCGATGATAACACTCCCCCGGCGTTTCAAACCAACATGCAAGACATCCCCGACAGTAGGCAATATCCATTTTATGAGGATAAAAAATGCGGCATTCCTTTGGTGAAAGCCCCTGTAAAAAAAGCTTTAACAACCTTTCAGTAAGGGATTTATCACCGCCCATCCCGGAACGGGGGGAACTGCAGATCGCCACTACTTTTTTGCTAAAAGCCACAGTATGTCTTTCTCCTTTCAAAAAAATCGCTTAAATACCTTACTTTTATAAAAAAATATGCGCATACAGTCATGCTACCTGCCATCTAATTTCAAATTTTCCCAGAAATACTATGGAAATGTTAAAGTATTATAAAATTACTACAATTTAGTGAAGGAATTAACATATTTTCGTGGAATCCTTATTATAGGGATACCATAAAGCAAAACAAACGATGCATAAATAAACAATACATAATACAGTAGATATATAATATAACTATATGATCTACTACAAACTGCAAAATCCTTAACTTAAAAAGGATCTATCCCTGCCCCGGAAGCCAAATGCACATTGGTTGCGCATTAGTATAGGGGAAAGGAGAAAATACAGGCCTGGATGAAAATACTTTTAGTCGAACACAATATTTTTACCTGTGGGTACCTTTGGGGTATGCTGAAAGGCAGCGCCATTGAATGCAAGTTAATATATTGCACAAACGGATCGGAAGCATTGGGGATTGCGCTGGAAAAGCAACCTGACCTCGTTGTTATGGATATCAATGAACCTTGCATAGACTGTATGTCAGCTTTACAAATCTTGAAAAACCTATACGCAGACATTTATTTTTTAATAATCTCCGACCCAAAAACTTTTAAGCAGCTGGAAAAAACAATTTTCCTGGAGGCCGACGATTTCCTAATAAAGCCTTTTGCAAAATCGGAACTAATATTGCGGATTAAAAAAGCCATAAGACTTAAGGAAAAAGCGTTTGATCCCGCTTTGACAAAACTCAACCAAAACATCCGAAAACATTCCCTTGCTTCGCCTGCTGAAATATTCACCGGTGGGGTTGTCCACGATTTCAACAACTTTTTGGCGACCATGCTGGGGAATATTGCCCTTGCCAAAACCTATAAAAATGATCCGGATAAAATTAATGAAAAATTGAACATCATCGAAAAGGCTACATTGCAAGCAAAAAAACTCACACAGCGGCTATCTGCATTTGCCGAAGGCAAAAAAGCTGTGGAAAGAGTCCATGATATCAAGGAGCTAATTATAACCAACGCCTATTTCGCACTAAGCGGCACAAACGTAAACTGTAAGTTTTTGTTCCCTGACGATCTTCCACCTCTCAAAATTGATGAGGCACAGATGGGACAGATTATAAATAATTTAATTATGAATGCTGTTCAGGCTATGCCCGATAAAGGAACAATCCAAATCGAAGCCGAGAAGTTCTCCTTTGAGGCAGCAGGCAACAAGCTTTTTACTGCCTTGTCCGGAGTACCTTTACCCAGCGGGGATTATGTAAAAATTTCTGTGGCGGATGAAGGATACGGTATCTCTGAAGAAAATCAGCCCAAAATATTTCAACCGTTTTTTTCTACAAAAACCGGAGGAAGCGGCCTGGGGCTGGCCATTTCACACGCAATAGTAAAAAAACATGGTGGCTTTATCAACTTTCGCTCCCAGGCAGGCATAGGCACAACTTTTGAAGTCTACCTTCCTGCCGTCAAAACATAGCCCCCAATCAAATATTTAAGATTTTGATTACATCTTCCTCAATAGCGTATAAAACCTTAACCATGGTTCTTGTTTCGGTAAATTTGAAACCACGTTTACCAAAAAATACCCTGGCATTTTCATAAACCTTGCGGAATCTTGCTGTTGAATCCGTAGCCAGAATGATATTTCCCTGCTTGAGCACTAAACCCGGAGAACCAGCCTCTCCAATAAAAACATCGCCTTGGGCCTTAATTTCTCCGCCGCGGAATATACCTTCTATATGCACGTTCCCGCCGGCATTAAAAACAGTATTATAACTGCCCGTTCCTTTAACCGTAATGTTTCCGCTGCATTCCAAATCAGAGTTTTGCGTATAGTTTGCTATGATATCAACTTGCATCTCTTGGGCATGTTCGGCATAAGCCGCGGCATTTTGGATATCATCAACAATTTGTTCAAAATGATCCCGATTTTGGATGCGTGTAAAATCTTTAAAAATAACACCTACTTCTTTAATTGCATTATCAAAAAAAGAAGGTGGTGAAAACCGGGATTCTTTAAGAATTGCCAGCATATTTTCTGCCAATTTGGGCAGCGTTTCAAACCTGCGATCTACCAAAAGCTTTACCAGACTGCCCACCTGCCTGTCACTAACCTCCCTTCCCCGGTTGGATAAGGTTTCTTGCAGCTGGCCTAAACCCTCCCTCAAAGAATTAAGAGCTTTTACCATTTCGGAAATATGGGGAATTATTTTCTGATAAAAACCCTTCACGGCTCCGGCGGTTACTTTGGAATTAACCAGGTTGTTCTGAAATACGGCGCTTCCACCGACTATTATTTGGGCCCCTGCCGTATGGCCCATAACTTGCAAGTTGCCCTGGTTCTGAACAGTCATGCCCTCCATGATGTTCCCAATGATCTCTAATTCGCCACCAAAACGGAGATTGCCGCTTTTAAGATCCACATCCCCCCTATGGGTGTAAACCTGCAGCACTCTTAATGTATCGTGATGTTTGCCCTCGGCCAAAGGCCTTCCCGGTTCCGTAGCCAGAACCTGGTTATCTTTAAGTATACAACCTTCTTTGCAATTTATAGATGGTTCATAAACCGGCTGCGGTTCCAAAACTTTTCCCGTTACAGAATAGCCGGGGGTGCCTGGAACGGGAGGATGTACAACAGCCAACAGATCACCTTCGTCAACAGAAGGAATGACAATCTTTTCTTTAAAGTCGACTTTTTCCATACTTTCTTCATCATAGGATGAGATTTTTATACCTTGATCGAAAAAAAGTTCTACATAGCCGTCACGCCCTTCGACCGGTTTCTCCCCTTGGGCTATCACATAGGGTTGCCCGTCGGCTGCCCTCACAGCTTTTTCAATTTCCAAATTATCTATTCCAAAAGTAACCCCTTTTTCTTTTAGAGCAGCTTCAACATCTTCGACTGTAATATCAAGAGATTCGGTTTTTTCCTCCTCATATGCCAAAACCAGCTCCTGCACTTTTAAGCTATCCGCAATACGCCTTTTGATGGTTATACGCGGTGTGATTACCGCAATCGCCTGCAAGGCATCATCCGAAAGTTTTATTGTGACAGTGCCCTTGACTTCTTCTTCCAGTGGGGTAATTTCTATTTTGTCAGCTGAGGCAACGGCCTGCTTTGTTTCCAATAGTTTATCATTTACCTTGATTTCAGCCAGTGGATCGGGTTCGATGATTACCGGAAGTCCATTTTCCATGGGATCGTACACCTTTACGAGACCATTTTTAATTTCAATAAAACCGTTTTCTTTTTTTACCACCAAACCCCTCCTCCTTCTAAAGTTGTTATAAAACACCATAAACTCTTAACAACGCTGACATATTACTATAAATATTGCCACAATTGTATCAATTATTTTCAATAGTGTCAAATTTTGAACCTCTTGACCGAAATATTGCAAACCATGCTGTAGTATACATTAAAAACCCGTTACCCGCAATATGCCATCCTTATTGTCATAGCTTACCTTAACTCTTTCCTGTTCTTTGTCAAATTTATATACGAATTTTCCCACCTGGACGGTAGTATCCACATGAACTTTAGAAAAAGTAATGGTAGATGCGGAGGGGACCTTTATCCTTATTGCCGATTTTCTGGCAAGCGATTCGGCAGCGGAGGTAAAAACAACAAATTCTTTGACTTTTACATTCCCGGAAGCTTCAATTGAACCGCCACGAAATACACCGTGGATATTCACCTCTTCGCCGGCTTTAAAATTGGAAAGATAGCTCCCCGGGCCGGTCACGACTATTTTTCCACCGAAATCTATATCGCTATTTTGAATGTAAGAGGCGCTAAATACAGGAATATCTTGGCGTTGTTCTTTTAATTTTTGTAATTCGACGGTAATTTTTTCCTTTATTATAGAAAGTTCTTTGGGAGATGTTGCCGAAAAACGTATTTCTTTTAATAAAAGTAGGGTCTCTTGCAAAATACTTAATTTCGGTGCTTCATATTTGGAAAATAATCGTTCCAATTTTGTTATGCTTTCTTGTAGATTCAAGGGGTTTTTTTCCATTACGGATCTGGTGATCATTGCCAAAGTATTTTTATCTGCCTCCTGACCGCGCTGTGATATAGCTTTTACTATCGCTTGAGCGTTGGTTACAATCCCGTCCAGTTGTTCGATCAGTTTTTCCATGATCGGCAGGATTTTTTTTAGAAGAGCAAAAAACAGCCCGCCCTCAACCCGGCATTTTATAATATTCTTTGAAAACTGCAGGCTCCCCCCGGCTTTAACAGTTGCCCCATAGCCATTTCCTTCCACAAAAAGATCACCTTCGGCTTCTACCATCATTCCTTCCTGAATATTTCCATAAATATGCACGTCTCCGTTAAAACGGATATTGCCACTTTCTAGATCCACATCTCCATCATGGATCAACAGGTTTACTACTTTCAACCGATTACCGCTAACCACTAAGCGTCCGTTTTTTAGGACAATTATTTCGCTTTCGTTTTCGCCAGGATCAACACCCTCGATGCATCTAATTGCAGCATTTTTCACGGGTTTGGGTTGAATAGCCTCCCCGGTAACTTTGTACCCGGGAACGCCTTCCTGGGCAGGATGAACCAGGGCGATAACGTCTCCTTTTTTCACCTCCGGAAAACGAAATCTTTCCCTGTAATCCACTTTCTGTTCTTCTTCGCCATAAACTATCGCCTCTGTTTCGGGGTTGACTAAAAATTCTATATAGCCATCCTTGCCTTCTTGCACTTTTTTTCCCCGGGCAATGGTTTTAAATTGACCGTCGGCGGTCTCAACAGCTTCTTTTAGCGCCGCTTCATCTATTCCATAAACAATGCTGCTTTTTTTGAGTTCTGCCAGTGCATCTGCCATGGTCAAAACGCTCTCCTGATATTCTTTTTTACCTACCTGCGGCTTAATGCTTGTACGCGGCTGGGTATCTTTTAAATAAAAGTGACTGGTTATACGAGGATGTACCGCTATTTCGGCGCGGAGGCCGTTTGCCGAAATTTTAAGCCTCATCCTGGCTTCATCCAGAAGTTTTAAAGGAATTACATCAATAATATCCTCTTCTTTTACCTCCGTACGCTCTTCAATTTCTTCCCCGTTTACAAGAATTGCAATATTATCTTCCGGTGGATATAGTATAGCATAACGGCCGCCAGCCCGAGGATTGGTCACAATAATTTCGCCATCGGTAATTCCCACTTGCCCATTTTGTCTTCTTCCGGTTCTCGTGCCAGCCAAGCTGCCTCACCCCAAGTAGCAAAAATATTCTGAGATAAATGCCAAATTTGGTCGCAATTTGTCGTAATTTCTAAAAACACTTATCGCCTAGTTAACTAATTCGCCTTGGGGGAATGTTTTTCCTTTTTTGTCGCTATAAAAGCCTTTAAAAAACCTTAAAATGTTTGCAAGCAGCCACCTATTTGTAATGGATCCAAAAGGAAAGGAGTGGGGACTTTGGGGCAGCGAAATCGTATTTTGAATATCCTTTTTTTCCAAAAAAGATTGTGCAATCATTCCCGTTTTAGGCAGGCTGGCTGCCGCGCTTCACTTCGCCTGTCCCATCAGCTGGACCAGTAAGGATTTTTGGGCGTGAAGCCGGTTTTCGGCCTGATCCAAGACTACGGATTGCTTCCCTTCTAAAACTTCTGCCGTAATCTCGTCACCTCTGTAAGCAGGCAAACAATGCATCACCAAAGCCCCGGTCACGGCAGCCCCTACCAGATCGTTATTAATCTGATAAGGGACAAAGGTGTTTTTTCTTTCTTTTTTTTCTGCTTCCTGCCCCATGCTGGCCCAGACATCGGTATAGATCACATTAGCTTTTTTTACAGCTTCCAGGGGATCCACTGTAATTTGTACGGCTGAATTGTTTTTGGCAGCATTCTCCCTGGCTTTGGCCACTATATCCGGAAACGGCCAATGCTGCCGGGGGGCTGCTATGGCAATATCCAGGCCCATTTTACTGCATCCTAAAAGTAGCGAATGAGCCACGTTGTTGCCATCACCGGTGTAGGCTAGTTTCAAGCCGGCTAATTTCCCCAGTTTTTCCCTGATGGTAAGCAGATCCGCTAAAATTTGGCAGGGGTGCAACAGATCAGTCAGACCATTTATGATGGGAACAGAAGCATGTGTTGCCAATTCTACTACCTCACTATGTTCAAAGGTACGTATCATGATTGCATCCACGTAACGCGAAAGCACGGCTGCGGTATCTTTTATAGGTTCACCTCGACCCATCTGCAAATCCTGGCTGTTTAAAAAAAGAGCATGGCCCCCCAGCTGCCACATGCCTACCTCAAAAGAGACCCTGGTCCGCGTCGAGGGCTTCTGAAAAATCATACCTAGTGTTTTGCCGGACAGTAAAGGATGTGGTTTTCCCTTTTTTTGCTGCTGCTTCAGTTCAGCGGCAAGGTTTAGCAGGCTTTCAATCTCTATTGCAGTAAAATCATGCAGTGATAAAAAATGTCGGCCCTGCAGGCTATTCACCGTCAAACACCTCCTGAAGTGCACTTTGCAAAATGTCCACTGCTGCCACTATCTCCTCACGACTGACATTTAGCGGAGGGAGAAAACGTAAAATCCCTTCTCCAATGCAGTTGATCAACAAACCGTTTTCCTGGCAAAAACTCTGGATCGCCGGGCCTTTTTCTTTTAGTTCCATTGCCACTATCAGGCCTTTGCCTCGAATCTCTGAAATAATTTTGGGGAACCTCTTTTTTAAAAGATGAAGCTCCTCCTGGAAAAAAGCTCCTTTGGCGATAACATCGCCCAAAAAGCCCTCCTGTAAAATTTCATGCATCACTGCCTGGGCCACGGCACATACTACGGGATTGCCGCCAAAAGTGGAAGCGTGATCCCCGGGGGAAAATCCGGAGGCCGCTTTTTCGTTACAAAGCATCGCACCAATTGGCAACCCCCCGCCGAGCGCTTTGGCCAGGGTAAAAATATCGGGTTGTATTCCATAGTGTTCATAGGCGAAGAGTTTGCCAGTGCGTCCCATACCACACTGCACCTCATCAAAAATAAGAAGGATGTCATTTTCATCGCAAAGACGGCGAAGCCCAGTTAAAAAGTCCTGCGTGGCAACATAAACGCCCCCTTCTCCCTGAACAGGTTCCACCATGATGGCACAAGTTGCATCACTAAGCTGGGCTTTAAAAGAATCCAAATCATTGAAACGGGCATAACGAAAACCCGGCACGAGGGGTTCAAAACCTTTCTGATATTTTTCCTGCCCCGTTGCCGTAACCGTAGCCAAAGTGCGCCCATGGAAAGAATTTAAAGCGGTAATAATTTCGAATTTATCGGCATCATGTTGCAACTTGCCGAATTTACGGGATAGTTTTATGGCTGCTTCATTGGCTTCGGCACCACTGTTGCAAAAGAAAACCCTATCTGCCGCCGAATTTTCGACGAGTTGTCGGGCCAGTTTGATCTGCGGTTCGCTGTAGTACAAGTTGGAAGCATGTATAATTTTTTTCATTTGTTTCAGCGCAGCATCAATGACAGGCGAAGAAGCATGGCCTAAAGCGTTAACGGCCAGGCCACCAACAAAATCCAAATATTCTTTTCCGTTTTCATCCCAAACCAGCGTTCCTTTTCCTTTGGTAATAAACAAAGTAAGATCTGCCCGCCGATTGTAAGTATTAATTATAAATTTCCTATCTTCTTCCTTCAACATCTTTTCACCACCCTATCTTTCATACTGATAATGATGGAAATTCCTTCGTAAGCCCGGCTTGGGCCATAGAATTTCCCAAGCTGAGCCCAGCTACTTTTCCACAGCAAAATGCTGCACCATCTCCCTATTTCACCATCGTTCCAATACCCTTATCCGTGAAGATCTCCAAAAGCATAGAATGGCTGATGCGGCCATCAATAATGTGCGTCCGGGATACATCGTTGTTCAGGGCACGTACACAGGCTTCCACCTTGGGAATCATCCCCTCGGATATTTCCCCGGAAATAACCATCTCCCGAACCTCCTGACGACGAAGAGAAGAAATAAGCGTGCCTTCATTTTCCGGATCAGAATAAATGCCTTCCACATCGGTTAGGATAATTAATTTTTCAGCTTTTAAAGCTGCGGAAAGTTCCCCGGCCACATGATCAGCATTTACATTAAGCCCTTCCCCTTCCGGGCTGACACCGACAGAAGAGATCACCGGTATGTACCCGTTTCGACTGAGAGTATGTATTACCTCGGGGTTCACTTTCGTTACGGAACCGACATAACCCAGATCTACCTGCTGTTCTTTACCATCTATGACCGTTTGTAAGGGGGATCTTTTCCTACAGAGCAGAAGATTGCTGTCTTTACCACTTAGCCCTACCGCTTTTCCCCCGTGACGGTTAAGTAAGGCCACAACCTGTTTGTTTACTTTTCCTACCAACACCATTTCTACCATTTCCATGGTTTCTTTGTCGGTTATCCGCAGGCCATTTATAAAACGGGCCTTTTTTCCCGTTTTTTTCATGAGTGATGTTATTTCTTTGCCCCCACCGTGTACGACAATGGGGTTGATGCCGATGAATTTTAATAAAACTATGTCCTGGGCTACAGAATTTTTGAGTTCTTCGCTAACCATGGCCTGCCCGCCGTATTTGATCACAAAGGTCTTGCCTGAAAATTTTCGGATGTAGGGCAGTGATTCTATTAAAACTCCGGCCTTGGCAATAAGCGTCTCCATAACTTCTCCCACATGCATCAACCTTTCTATAACTTCTTGTTTACTTCTCTATTCTATACCACTGCAAATTCATACTTTAAGTCCTGTAGGCACTGTTTATTTTTACATAATCGTAGCTAAGATCGCACCCTAAGGCTGTAACTTCTTCCGGGCCCATGTGTAGATCAACAAGAACGGGGATTTCCTTTTGCCTTAAAATTTTCTTGGCCTGGAACTCGTCAAAAGGTAAGCCCTTTCCGGAAGCCGTTACCTGCACACTGCCCAGGAATACATCCACCCGTTCCGGATAAAACTTTGTATCCGTATAGCCCATTGCCGTAATGATACGCCCCCAGTTGGCATCCTCACCGAAAAAAGCCGTTTTTACCAGTGCAGAATTTAGTATAGCCAGAGCCAGCTTCCGTCCCGTATGATAATCAGAAACGCCCTTGACCGTGAGCTTTATTACTTTGGTCGCTCCTTCACCGTCAGCAACAATTTTATAAGCCAAATCCCGGCATACTTGCAGCAAGGCCCGGTTAAAAATCTCCCACAAAGGGCCTTCTTCTGTAATCTCCACATCGGCAACTCCATTGGCAAAAAGGACAACCATATCATTGGTGGAGGTATCTCCATCTATCGTGATCAGGTTAAAGGAGCGCGCTACAGCTTTGGTCAGTGCTTTTTGCAAAAGCGTTCTTTCGATTTTTACATCTGTTGCCATAAAAGCAAGCATCGTAGCCATATCCGGGCAGATCATACCAGAGCCTTTGGCCATCCCGGCAACGGTAAATGAAATATTATTTTTTTTATCATTGACCCGGCAGGCGCATTCCTTAAGGACAGTATCAGTAGTCATAATAGCTCGGGCCGCCTTTTCCCCACCTTCCGGGGAAAGTTCGCCCACTGCTTTTTCAACACCGGAAAAAATTTTTTCCATGGGTAGAAAACGCCCGATCACGCCGGTAGAGGCCACCAGAACTTCTTTTTTATCAACCCCCAGCTTTTCTGCCGTAAATTTAGCCATACTTTGTGCATCCTCTGCCCCCCGGTCTCCTGTGCAGGCATTGGCCACACCGCTGTTAATAACGATAGCATGGATAGGATTGCCAATATGCTGCTCAGTCACCACCAGGGGCGGAGCCTTAAATTTATTCGTAGTGAATACCCCTGCGGCTGCGGCCGGTTTTTTGCTGAAAATCAAGGCCAGATCCTCATTTCCGTTTTTTTTCAAACCGCAGTGCACACCGGCAGCCTTTATTCCGGGTACGGCAGTAATACCTTCTTCCATTGTTTTAATATCAATTTTATTAATTGTGTTCATTTCTTGTTTTCCTCTTCATCCATTTTAAAAACTGCTTGTGATTACAAAATTAACAACGGCTACTAAAGCCTAGAATGCCCCCCTCGATACAGTGGACAGCATCAAGGCCTTAGGGGAATAGCCTTCAGCCCTTCTTCTTCTTTAAAACCCAACATGAGATTCATATTTTGCACGGCCTGCCCGGCAGCACCTTTAACCAGATTATCAATGGCAGAAATAATTATCAGCCTGTTTTTACGAGGATCCCATTTTACAGAGAGATCGCAATAGTTGCTGGCATACACGTTCCTTGTTTCCGGCAGAAAAGGTGAAGGCAAGATCCTGACAAAGCTTTCATTCCTATAGAATTCCCGGTAAACATTCCGAATTTCTTCTTCAGTTGTCTCAACATTCAAACCCGTGTAAATTGTACTTAAAATACCCCTGATCATGGGAAGAAGGTGCGGCACAAAAGTAAAACTTATTTTTTGACCGGCCAACCTGCCTAATTCCTGTTCCATCTCCGGGGTATGCTGGTGCTCCGCAACCCGGTAGGCACGAAAGTTTTCTGTACACTCCGCATAATGAAGAGCCTGCGAAGGAGTCCTGCCGGCCCCGGATGTTCCCGATTTGGCATCTGCTATTAGCGTATCCCAATCCACAATTTTGCGGGCAGCCAACGGTGCCAAGGCAAGGATAACCGCGGTCGGATAGCAGCCCGGGTTTGCAACAAGGGAAGCTTTTTTTATCTTCTCCTTGTAAAGTTCCGGCAAACCATAGACAGCTTTCTCCAAATATTGGGGAGCGCTATGCTCTCTTTTATACCACTGCGGGTATAAAGCAGCATCCAACAGGCGAAAATCCGCACTTAAATCTATTACTTTTAAGCCGGCTGCACATAGCTGCGGAACGACTTCCATGGATTTACCGTGAGGCAGGGCTGAAAAGACCAGATCCGTTTTTTCTGCAGCCTCCTCCACGGAAAAAGAGTGCAAAACCGGTTCAATAATGTCCAGGTAATGAGGGTGGATCTCCGCTAAGGTTTTTCCCGCAAAAGAATAGGAAGTGACATAGGTAATCTCCACATTTTTGTGCAGAAACAATAATCTTAAAAGCTCGCTTCCCGTATAGCCTGTAACACCGATAATTCCAACACGCATCAGAAAACCTCCTTAAAATAAAAGAGCCTCTCCTCCTAAAAGGACGAGAGGCATTCTCGCGGTACCACCTTTTTTGGCCCACTGGGGGGCCCTCCTCAAGGTTGCTGCAGAAATTTGAGCAGATCATGTTAACGGTTTTTAGCCGGAACAACCTACACACCGGGTAGAACACCTACCAAGACTGGCAGTGAAATTGTACTGCAAGCTTGCAAGTGTAAATCTTTTTCCGGCTTCGGTTTCCACCTCCGGGGTGCGCTTCAAGACAGTTCCGGCACCGGGTTTGCACTGTCCCCGGCTCACTAAGGCTTTTCCCGCCCCTACTCTCCCCTTCCTTGGTTCCTATGCAATTGTTATGAAGAAATTTTAACACCGGAGCATCTAAAAGTCAACATGAAATCCAGAAAAAACTTGAAAAAATAAAAAATGCTATGATAATATCTAATCGAACTAACGCGTCAACCCATATAGGAAAATACAAGAAACGGACTAGACCGGGAAATTGCCGTGTTTTTTACGTGGCCGATCTTCGAATTTATTTTTTAGCGAGTCAAGTGCCCTGATAAGATGGCGGCGCGTATCCACGGGATGGATGACATCATCTACCCAGCCACGGGAGGCAGCAACATATGGATTGGCAAATTTCCGCCGGTATTCGCTTACCCTTTCTTTTCTTTCCTTTTCGGGATTTTCTGCCTTTTCTATTTCTCTGCGGTTAATGATATTGATCGCCCCTTCGGGCCCCATTACAGCTATCTCCGCCGTAGGCCAGGCAAAAACAAAGTCCGCCCCTAAGCTGCGGGCGTTCATGGCAATATAAGCACCGCCGTAAGCCTTGCGCAAAATAACGCTTACTTGGGGAACGGTGGCCTCAGAATAAGCATAAAGTATCTTGGCACCATGGCGAATAATTCCCCCATATTCTTGATGCACACCGGGGAGGTAACCCGGGACATCTACAAATGTAACCAGTGGTATGTTAAAGCAATCACAGAATCTGACAAAACGGGAGATCTTGTCAGAACAATCTATATCCAAACATCCGGCTAAATAGTTGGCCTGGTTGGCAATTATCCCCACCGCTTGGCCGGCTATCCTGGCAAAACCTACCACGGCATTTCTGGCATATTGTTCGTGGACCTGGAAAAAGTCACTGTCATCAACAATTCTTTTAATAACTTCTACGACATCATAAGCTTTGTTTGGGTCCGCCGGCACCAAATTGGCCAGATCTTCTGCAGGCAAGGTCGGCTCTGCAGGGGAAGCAGCGGGAGGATCGTTTAGGTTGTTGGAAGGCAGATAGCTTAAAAGTTTTTTAATTAATTGGAAACATTCCTTTTCATCTTTGGCCCTGAAATGAGCCACACCGCTTGTCTGATTATGCGTAACGGCACCCCCGAGCTTTTCCGCTGAAACTTCCTCGCCCGTTACCGCTTTGATAACCTGAGGCCCGGTTATAAACATATAGCTGGTATCATCGACCATGAAAACAAAATCAGTCAACGCCGGCGAATAAACAGCCCCACCGGCACTTGGTCCCATCATTACAGAAATCTGGGGAATGACACCTGAATTTACTGTATTGCGAAAAAAAATGTTTCCGTAACCATCCAGGGACATAACCCCTTCCTGGATTCTCGCACCCCCGGAATCGTTGATGCCGATAAAAGGCGCACCGTTTTGGGCAGCCAAGTCCATAACGCGGCAGATCTTAGCAGCATGCTTTTCCCCCAGGGATCCCCCGGAAACAGTAAAATCCTGGGCAAAAACATAGACTAAACGACCGTCCAGGTTTCCGTAGCCGGTGACCACACCTTCTCCCGGTAAGGGAATGTCTAATGTACTGGCATCTTCTAATTCGCTCTGCACAAAAGTGCCTACTTCTACAAAACTGCCCGGATCTAAAAACTGTTCCAGCCTTTCCCTGGCTGTTTGCTTTCCTTTTTTATGCTGAGCTTCAACGCGCTTTGCACCGCCCCCTTGAAGGATGATATTCCTTCTCTTTTGTAAAAAATCCAACTTTTCTTCCATAAAAAGCACCTCCTGTTTTTTTTAGCTGTCAGTACTGTCCCATAACCAATTCATCCCCGCAAGCGCCGTTTGTTGTTTCCGCACTTTTTATGGTTTATGTATTCCCACGCTTTTCAGTATACCAATACTAACGGGTTTTTTCAACAAGAAAAACACTTATGTTGGAAGGTTGAGGATAACTACACCCGTACAGCCAAATAGTTCACAAAACCATACCAAAGAAGGCCTGCTTACGAAAACCTTCAGCACAAAAGCAATTTACCATTTTAAATACAGTGAAAGATCCCGGGATCCTGCGCTGTCGACTTCTCTATTTAATTATGGTATACTTTAACTTGAAAATCAGGAGGAAAAATAATGAAAACATATGCTTTGATCGGGTCCAGCGGCACAGGCAAAAGCCACCAGTGTGCTGCAGTAGCTTTCCAAGAAGGGATAGAATATCTTATTGACGATGGTCTGTTCATCCACGGCAGCAAAATACTGGCCGGACGTTCAGCTAAAAGAGAAAAGACGAAGATGGCTGCAGTCAAAAGGGCTATCTTTATCGACCCACAGCATGCCAGGCAAGTCCGCCGAAAAATAAGGGAGGTAAAACCAAAAAGCATTCTTATACTGGCTACATCCGAGCGCATGGGCAACTATATTGCCGATAGGCTGCAAATTCCCCTTCCTGAAAAAATAATACGCATCGAAGATGTCTCCACACGCAAGGAAATTGAACAGGCACTGGAAATAAGGGAGAAAGAAAACAGGCACGTTATTCCTATTCCTACATTTGCTATTGAAAAAGATTTTCCCGGCTACCTGCTGGATCCTATAAAGGCTTTTTTTATGAACAAAAGCAAAAAGTCTTCATATCAAACAGCGGAACGGTCCATAGTCCGCCCGCTGTACAGTTCCCTGGGAAATTACTTTCTTTCAGAAAATGTCATTGAACAGATAGCTGTTTATGTAACAGAACAAATCGAAGGGGTTGCCAAAGCCAAAAAAAACACTATCGTTTCTGATAACAGCGGCATAATACTGAACCTGAGCGTAACCCTGATTTACGGCGTTAATGTCCCCCGGATTTTGCTTGAAATACAAGAAAAGGTTAAGGAAAAAATAGAATACCTCACCGGGTCCCAGATCAAACGCGTGAATGTCTTTGCACGCCGCATTGTTTTAGCCGATGAAGACAAGACAAGCAAAAAGAGGCATGTTTGATTTGCAACTACGGTTTATGGGGCCAACACCTTCGAATTTGCAAGAAAGCCGCGCTTAATTATAACTACTGCTTATGGAACAAAAATCCCTCCGAAAATCTTATTGAAGCAAAACAGCCCTGGATGCCCGCACATCATTTTGTGCCATCCAGGGCCGGTTTATATCCTTATCTTAAAAGACCACTAGCGACAATCAGGACAATAATCGAACCATTCCTCCGGTGGCGGATTTTTGGCTTTGGTCTGCATAAAATCAATTTCAGCGAAAGTAATAAAGGGACGGCCACAGTTTTTGCAGGCTTTTAATTTCAGTGTTCTCTTCCATTTATCTATTCTTCTTTCCATCCCCTGATCTTCCATGACAATACATTCTGTTGGGCAGACTTGTACGCAAGTACCACAGCCAATACAGTTTTCTGCTTCTTCATCGTACGGCGGTTCAACCGTCCTGGCCACACCCCTTCCGGCAAAAGTGATGGCATGAGCCCCCACGAGTTCATCACAAGCCCGGACACAGAGGCCGCACTTGATGCAGTTATCATTTTCAGGTTCCGGCCCAAGACGCGGCTCGGTAACGCCTAATTCGGAAGCCAGGGCCTTTATTTTTGGAGCATCAGGTGCTAGAGGCAATAAAAGTTCCATAACAAGCCGCCTGGCCTTTTTTATTTCCAAAGTATCCGTCTGAACCTTAATACCTTCCATAGCTGGATAGGTGCAGGAGGTCGTCATAATGGTCTTGCTGCCTTTGGTAACTTCTACCAGGCAAAGGCGACAACTGCCTTGGGAAGATAGGCTTTCATGATAACAAAGATGGGGAATTTCAATCCCGTTATCTAAGGCAACCTGCAGAACACTCTGGCCCTCTGCAGCCTGATATTGCTTGTCATTTATCCATAAAGTTATCATTTTTACTCTCATATCCTTTATGTTATTATTAGCTGGTAACATTTATAGCCTCAAATCGGCAGGCTTCTAAGCAAATGCCACACCGTGAACATTTTTGGGCATCGATCGTCATCGGGGCCTCTTTTTCGCCCTCAATGGCTTTTTCGGGACAAAGGGTTTGGCACAGCCCGCAACCGGTGCATTTTTCCTGATCGATGACATATGTTATCAGGGCTTTGCAAACCTTGGCAGGGCAGCGTTTTTCCTTAATATGGGCCTCATATTCGTCCCGGAAATATTTTAAAGTGCTTAAAACAGGGTTGGCAGCTGTACCACCGAGGGCACACAAGGAGGCATTTGTCGTTACCCAGGCAATCTCTTCCAACAAAAGCAGATCCTCCTCTTTTCCTTTTCCTTCGGTGATAGCCTCCAGGATTTCATACATTTTTTTGGTGCCTTCACGACAGCTGACACATTTACCACAGGATTCATCTTTCAAAAAATGCATAAAGTACTTGGCCACATCGACCATACAATTGTCTTCATCCATGACGATCATCCCGCCGGAGCCCATCATAGAGCCCAGATCCTTTAAGTGATCAAAATCAACGGGAGCATCCAGGTGACTTTCGGGCAGACAGCCACCCGAAGGACCACCGGTCTGGACGGCTTTAAATTTTTTCCCACCCGGAATACCACCCCCAAGCTCATAAATAATTTTTCTTAAAGGGGTACCCATGGGTACTTCTACCAATCCCGTGTTGTTTATTTTGCCCACCAAGGAAAATATCTTGGTACCTTTATTATTTTCGTTGCCGATGCCAGAGTACCAATCTACTCCCTTTTCTATTATGACCGGCACGTTGGCCCAGGTCTCCACATTGTTGAGGTTACTGGGTTTTCCATAAATACCGCTTACAGCGGTATTTATATGCTTGGGCCTGGGCTCGCCTACCTTGCCTTCGATGGCCGAAACCAATGCGCTCGATTCTCCCGAGACAAAAGCCCCGGCACCGCGCTTTATCTTCACTTTGAAATTAAAACCCGTACCCAGGATATTTTCCCCAAGTAGCCCAAGTTTTTCTGCCTGCCCGATAGCAGTAGAAAGGTTTTCCAAAGCCAGTGGGTATTCCTGGCGGACATAAACAAATCCCTCATCCGCTCCAATGGCATAAGCCCCTATAGCCAGGCCCTCTAAAATCAAATGAGGGTTTCCTTCCAAAAGGCTCCTGTCCATATAAGCACCAGGGTCGCCTTCGTCGGCATTTACAATGACGTACTTTTTCTTTTCGGGCGCGTTGCGAGTCGTTTCCCATTTTACACCCGCCGGAAATCCGCCCCCGCCTCTTCCCCGCAGGTTAGCTTTTTTTATTTTGTCTATAACCTGTTCCGGGGCCATACCGGTTAATACTTTGGCCAGGGACCGGTATCCACCCTCGGCAAGATAGTCGTTAATGTTTTGGGGGTTGATGGAACTGTTTTTCCCCAAAATAAGCCTGTTTTGATCTTTGTAAAAGGGAATTTCTGATTCTTTTTCAAATTTATTTCCGGAAACGGGATCCTCATAAAGCAGATCTTCTATAATCTTGTTTTCCAAAACAGTCATTTCAATAATGTCTTTAACATTTTCCGGTTTTACACGACAGTAACAGATTTCGCCCGGGTAGAGCACAATAATGGGGCCCTGTTCACAGAACCCGTGACAACCCGTTGGCTTTAGTTCGATTTCTTCCTCCAGGTTGTGCGCTGCAATTTCATTTTGCAGCGTTTCGTAAACCGTTTGGCTGTCATACGCATGGCAGCCGGTTCCCAGACAAATGGTTATACAGGTTTTTATGGTACTTTTTTCTTTTAGAATTTTTTCCCTAACCTTCTCCAGTTCTTCTACGGAGGTTAACCTGTGCAAAAGGCTCACCTACTTCTATTATTTTTTTAGTGATTTTAATTCTTCATAAGGCGCTTTAACATGCGATCTGCCTTTAAAGCAGTCATTTCGCCATGGTATTCGCCGTTAACTACCACAACAGGTCCCAGGGCACAAGCCCCTACACAATTTACAGTTTTAAGCCCAAAATTCAGATCCGATGTCACCTCACCAGGTTTAATACCAAGTCTTTCTTCCAGTTTGTTCAAAATCCCGGCTGCACCGCGGACATGACAGGCGGTTCCTGTGCATACGTGGATCTGGTTGTGCCCTAAAGGTTTCAAACTTAGGGCCTCATAGAAAGTAGCAATTTGATAGATCCTGGTCAAGGGGAGGCCCAATTTTACGGACAAATGCTGCAGATCTTTTTTGGGAAGATATTTTTCCTTTTCCTGAATATCCAACAACATTCCCATGATCTCGGAGGGGTCCGCCCCATATTTGTTGATGATGGTATCGAGTTCTTTTTCTTTCATTTTTATTCCCTCTTTTTCATTAGTCCCCTTCTGAACGCTTTTTTAGTTCCTGCCACTTCTGACGCACATTTTCTTCAATTTGTCCCGTCATTTCTTTTGACAAGTGACGGAATCGCCTCTGTGGTTTGAAATAATACTCTAATGGCAACAGTTCCTCCACATCCACTGTAATTTTATATTTTCCGTTTTCTACTTCATAAAGGGGAAAAGCTCCGCTTTGCACTGCAAGCCGCCCCAATTTTATAGTAGCATCCCCGGATATGCCCCAACCGGAGGGACAGACACTTAAAATATGAATGTAGGCGGGGCCATCCGCATCCATTCCTTTTTGCACTTTAGCGGCCAAATCCAAAGGATAACTCGGGCATGCTGTAGCCACATAAGGAATACCGTGGGCCACAGCTATTTCGGCCATATTTTTTTTGTGTGTGAGCTGCCCTTTTTGTTGGGTACCCACGGGTGATGTCGTGGTTAAGGCACCAAAAGGGGTAGATGAAGATCTTTGCACGCCTGTATTCATATATGCTTCATTATCATAACAGACAAAGAGCATGTCGTGCCCTCTCTCCATGGCCCCGGAAAGGGCCTGTAAACCTATATCCGCGGTTCCCCCGTCTCCGGCCATAGCAACAACGGATATTTTTTGTTCTTTGATTTTCCCTTTACGTTTTAGAACTTCCAGACCTTTTTCGACCCCCCCGGCTACCGCAGCCGCATTTTCAAAAGCCACATGAATCCAGGGTACCTCCCAAGAGGTTTGAGGAAAAGGTGAGGAAACTATTTCCATACATCCCGTAGCCGCAGCCACAACAACGTTGCGTCCAAGCACTTTCTGTACCAGGCGCACCGCCAATGCTTCACCGCAACCGGGGCAGGCACGATGGCCGGAAGCAAAATATTCTTTTCTTGGTAAGGTTTTTACGGCATAAACGCTGGTACTATGCACTTGTTTCATCCCCCTTTAAGCCATATATCTCGTAGTCAGATCCCTGTATAGAGTTGTCATGCATGAGTATATAGTCTTCTATAGTAACATCCCTGCCGCCTAGCCCGGCGATATAATTTCTGATCTGAGGTCTGTTTTCCACATTATATAAGGCGGAACGAATCTCCGATGCCAGAGGACCTCCCGGGCCGCCTGAGGATAAGGCTCTGTCTATAACAATTAGTTCTTTGGCACCCGTTACCGCATGGCAGAAATCTTCAAAAGGAAAGGGACGCCATAAACGAATCGCTATAAGCCCCACTTTTTTCCCTTGCTTGCGCATCGCCTCCACTGCTTCCCCGGCTGTTTCGGCAAAACTACCCATCACAACAAAAAGAGTTTCTGCATCCTCCGCATACATTTTTTCAACCGGATGGTAAGAACGCCCGCTGACCTGCGCCCATGAATTAAAGGTGTTTAGGATATGCCCGTAAGAAGTTTTAAGGACTTCGTCATGCGCCTTTTTGGCTTCTGTGAAATAAGACGGTAAAGTAAAAGCCCCCATGGTTAAAGGATCATCCGGATGAAGGACATACTTAGGGACATAAGGGGGAAGATATTTTTCGATCTTACCGGGAGAAATCATCTCCAAAGGTTCGAACACATGGGATAAAGTAAACCCATCAACGTTTATGATTACGGGCATCAAAACATCAGCGTTTTCTGCCAGTTTATAAGCCATAAAAACGTGATCGTACAATTCTTGGCCGTTATGGACAAAAAACTGAATCCATCCGCAATCCCTTATGGACATCACATCACTATGATCGTTCCAGATGGAAAGTGGAGAAGAAAGAGAACGATTTACGAGAATCATTACCACCGGAAGTCTCATACCTGAGGTGATATAAAGAAGTTCACTCATCAAAGCCAGGCCCTGGGAACTGGTACAGGTAAAGGAACGGGCTCCAACAGCTTGGCTTCCCATACACAGGCTCAAAGCAGAATGTTCCGATTCTACAGGAACAAATTCGGCATCCAGTTCTCCATTGGCCACATATTCTGCCAGGCGTTCCACAATATGGGTCTGAGGCGTAATAGGGTATGCGGAGATAACGTCAACGTTGCAAAGTTTTACAGCCTCAGCAGCGGCAAACGACACTTCCATACCGGCACGCTCAGTCATTTTCATTAAACCTCAACCTCCTTCTCTTGCAACATAGAAATAGCACCGGTAGGACATTCTTGAGCACAAATACCACAGCCCTTGCAATAATCCAAGTCAGAAATATAAAATCCTTCCGCATCTTGCGTATAGGCCGCATCGGGACACAATATCCAACAAATTCCACACTGAATGCAGCGTTCTTTTGCAAGCAAGGGATAAAAAGATTTCCAACTACCGGTATAATGTGATTTGGAATTACCGGGATCGGTAATAACGCAACCGGGTTTTATTTCTGTCCAAAGAAATTCTTCTTCTTCTGCGACAGCTGGCATCTCTTCTACGGTTGCTGCGGCAGCATCGGCACCTTTGTTTTCGGCCAGATAGTCACCTACAGTAATTATTGCTGTGTTTTCATAAGCCATATGCAATGCCTTGGTGTTCGAAGCAGCGATCTTGGGGGGAAAATGTTTTTCAATGGCATCAATAATAGAGTCGAGCTCCACCGGGGCTAAAGCTTTGATCAAGGCTCCCAACAGTATTGTGTTTGTAATTGGCCGGCCCAGAATTTCCAGCGCTATCGTTGTCGCATCTACAGTTGCTATTTTTTGTAATTTTGGATCGAAAATAAAATGTTCCGGCCCCTTTAGGGAATTTATTATTAAAATGCCGCCCTCCTTTAAACCTTTGCTTACATTTACTGCTTTGAGCAAAG
>JAAZMP010000180.1 GCA_012798755.1 Bacillota bacterium | reverse complement strand
GTTTCAAAAAAATTTCTTTTGCCTGTACCATCAAGACCATATCCTTCACGGTGCAAGTTATTGACCTCTTCGATCAGCGCATAGACCAGCTCGTCCAGGTCGCCTTGGTACTGCGGGAAAACCTCGTTGTACGATTGCAGCATCCCGGCAATGGCGCCATCGCCGTCTTGTATGGATAGCTTGGTGCCCATTTCGTTTTGCACTGAGAGCTGTAATATGCCATTTCCATTTCCTTCTTCTGTCTTTACCTCTTCCTCTATCTTCAGCTTAAAAACATGGTCATCATGAAGCAGGATATGTCCTCCGGCCAGCACCTCGATGGAACCGTCGGCCCTTTCGTTTACACGGATATTTATCAGCTCGCTTAGTTCCTGCAGGCAGAGATCCCTTTGGTCCAACAACTCGTTAGACTTCTGCTTCATCGCCTGAAGATAGCTTATTTTCCCGTTCAGTTCCGCCACTTCTGCAGCCAAAGAGTTAATCTCTGTTAGGGTGGCATCCAACTCCTTGCGTACATCAAACTTTAGCTCGGTTAAACGGCCGTAGATATCCCTTACCAGGCCGGTGAGGGAATTGGCCTGTTCGAGCAGACCCAAACGCACTGCATAGTTTTCCGGGTTTACGCTCAGTTCCTGCCAAGCGTCAAAAAACTCATTTAAAGCAACGTTAATGCCGGTCTCATCCGGTTCCTGAAAAATAACTTCGATCCCGCTGTAGGTCTGCTCCATACGCTCCCAATAATTTAAGGCGGTCAGGCTTTTCATCATCTGGTCTTCATAGAACCCGCTTCTAACGCGGATAATATCATTGACCTTTACGCCGTAACCGGGGGGAGTTTCCACACCGGGCGCCGCCGGTGGAACCAGGGCCTTCATCAGGACGGCCTGGCGGTGGTAACCTTCCGTATTGGCGTTGGCAATATTTTGTCCGGTAACCTGGACTCCTTTTTGTTGTGCATGGACGGCCCGGCGTCCGATTTCAAAACTTCCAAATGTGCTGCCCATTCTTGCTACCTCCGTCAGACGCTGGAATCCAGAAGGCCGGCAGAATCAGGTGTACTGTCTTCTACCTTCCCACTGGCAGCGTAAAGTTGTTCATCCTTGTGTGGAAATAATATATTTAAAGCATGCTCCGTAAATTGAAGGTTGTGCCTTAAAAGATTGCGGTTAATTTTTAGCTTTTTTTGCAGGGAACCGTGGTGCTGCAGAATACGCCTGCGCAGTTTTTCCAGTTCCGTGGCTGCAGCGGAGCTTTCCCGGCGGCAAAGCTCTTTTAGCGTAAGTTCCGCCGGGAGCAAAGCACGTCTTTTTTCTTCCAGCTTTTCCATGTTTTGCGCCAGCTTTTCTTTGTGCAAATTTAACTCCTGCAGTGCCTTGGCATCGCCTTCAATAAGGATCTGCATCATTTTTTCTTCAACGCCTGCCATTTCTTCCAGCAGGCCTGCTTCAGCGGATAGAACTTTTTGCAAACAAGAAATATCTACCATGAAAACCCCGGTTTTCAAAAAGGTCTTAACAAATTTTACCTGAAAACCAGGAGCACCTCCTTAAATACATGCTCTAAAAAAAGCAAAGTCCTAAAAATCGCGGCTCTTACTTCATCTGATCTTTTGCTGCTTTTAAAATGATCGCTGCCAGTTCCCGGGAATCTATTTTATACTCGCCGGCTTCTACCTGCCGGGATATTTCCGTTATTTTTTCCAGGCGTGAAGGGTCTGTTTCCCCGGACCGGGCTATTTCTTTTTTCAAAGCTTCGCTGCCAGAGGAGATTTCGACCCGATCTTTTTGGGGGGCCTGCGAAGCCTCAGCCGGTTTATTTTTGTTATGAAGTTGCTCCTGCCTGTAAATTTTATTAATCATGTCTACTATTTCGGGACGATTAATTTTCATAGCTCTCACCTTATGTCTATAAGTTTTCTTAAAGTTTTTCTATCTGCTTCTTTTTTTACCTCCTACATAACTTATCGACTGTCTAGCAATAAAAGTAAGGGGGTAAAAAGATTTTTTTCTCTTTATTTGTTTTTGGGGGCTTTTTTTAGCGCTTCCAGGTATTCTGCAAATTCTTCCTGATACTTCTCCGGAAAGGTTAGGTAGGCAAACTCTTGGGGATCTGCGACAAAGGCGTGGTACTGGGAAAGATTCTTTGCGGGCAAAAGAGAGGGAAACCTGGCCGGATGAGAAAAATAAAGGGGAAGATCGGGCGAATAGCAGGGATTTGTCACAAAACAGGGCTTTCTATCATCTGCCGGATCGCAAAGCTGGCAGTAGCCGGCACCGCCCATCTCGCGCAGGGGCTCATAGACGGAAGCGAAATTGTCAGCGACTAAGTTGCTCATAACCAAAAAGCCGGATCCGGGATTTATGGTAACATGCCCGAAACCGGAGGGGATCAGAACCTTATCGCCCGGCCCGGCGGCAACTATAAAGACCTCCTCAAGGCCTTTTTCCGGGTTGTTAAGCTCTACCGGCTTTTGAAAAAGATAGTGTGCCTCCCCATAGAGAACTTCATAGACCTCCGGATAAGTGTATTCTGTCCCCGGCTTTAAAGGGTGGTAATGACCGGCTGTTTTAACATATTCCCGGCCAATCGTACCGGGGGCAATCACGGTAATATCATAACGGACACCTTTTTCCCTAAAAAGGGCACGGTGTTCGGGCAGATGCAGATCACGAAACATAAAATACAGTTCACGCCGGGGTTCCTGGCCTCTTTCTGTCTTTTCAACTGATTTTCCGCCGCCGCTGTCATCAC
>JAAZMP010000179.1 GCA_012798755.1 Bacillota bacterium | reverse complement strand
TCTGGTCAAACCATTTAACCCCTTTGAGCTAATAGCACGAATCAAGGCCATGCTCAGGCGACGGACCTATTTTAAGGTGAAAGGAAAGATCTTGCAAAGTGGTTGCCTACGTCTGGACCTGGTGGCCCATAAATTTTTAAAAAAGGGTGTAGAAATTGAATTAACACCAACTGAATTTGCTCTTTTGAAATTATTTTTGGAGAACCAGGGTCGGGCACTAAAACGAAATGAAATACTGAATGCTGTTTGGGGAGAGAACTATTTCGGGGATACGAAAACTCTGGATGTACATATTAGAAGACTACGGGAAAAAATTGAAGACAATCCTTCCGCACCTGAATATATAAAAACAGTATGGGGTTCCGGGTACCGGTTGCAGGCAGTTTCAGATCGGAGTGTCCCATGAAAGGGAAAGGAATTAGGAGCAGGTTAATAGCCAATTTTGTGATTGTTATTATTTTTACGGTGGCCATTTTGGAATCACTTCTAATTTATATCGTCCGACAAAACTATTACAGCAGTTTGGAAGGCAGCCTCAATAATCAGATAAAAATATGTGCGGAGATGTATACAAAGTATTTTTCGGATACATCCCTACAGGATAATGTTCTTTATAATGTTGACGCTTTTTGGAATCAAAGCAATGCAGAGGTACAGATAGTCAACCGGGACGGTAATATTATTATGGACTCCCAGGGTAGGATTCCCCAGGTGGTGGTGGGCAGGGATATTGAAGAAGCGCTAGCCGGAAAAGCCGGCGTATGGATTGGCTACCTGGACGAACAAAAGGTGATGGCTGTGGCCAACCCCCTTGTATCTGATCATCAAATCGTAGGGGCCTTGCGCTTTATCGCTTCTTTGAACGGTGTCGATCAAGATATTGCCAAAACAACGAAGATTTTTATTATTATCGGTTTGTTTGTAATTTTTGTCGTTGGTTCAATTAGCGCCTTTTTTGCTAACACCATTGTTGTCCCTTTGCAAGAAGTCACGGCCATAGCGCTTAGAATGGCAGGGGGTAACTTTGCAATAAAGAGCAGAAAAACACGTGATGATGAAATCGGCAAACTTTCCGATACATTAAATTATTTGGCTGATGAAATTGTGAAAAAGGAACAGTTAAAAAATGACTTTATTTCATCTGTGTCCCACGAACTTCGCACACCATTAACATCCATAAAGGGCTGGGCAATTACCCTGCAAAATGAAAGCTTTCAGCAAAAGGAAACCCTCAATGACGGTCTGAACATTATTTCCAAGGAAAGTGAGCGGTTAGCCCACATGGTTGAAGAACTGTTGGATTTCTCTAAATTTATTTCCAGCCGAATTAAACTAAACCCACAGGTTGTTAACCTGGTGAGCCTGGTTGAGCATTTGCATAAACAGTTAATTCCAAGGGCGGTGCGGGAAAATATTGATTTTGTTGTTGATTACCCCCGGGAGATGCCTAGCATTTTTGCTGATGTGGATAGGCTGAAACAGTTGTTTATCAATCTTTTGGATAATGCCTTTAATTTTAACCGGGCGGGAGGTTATGTCCATTTTAGGGCAGAGGTCCGGGAAAAAGATTTTAAATTTACCATTTCAGATAACGGTTGCGGGATAGCTGCCGATGAACTGCCCAAGGTTAAAGAAAAGTTTTATAAAGGAAGGAGCTCGCGTTCCAAAAACGGCATTGGGCTTTGTATTTGTGAAGAAATTGTGAGCCTGATGGGGGGGAAGATAGAAATTAGCAGTGAGTTGAATAAGAGAACGGATGTGGTAGTAACCCTACCCAAAGGGGAAAATGGGGATGGGTAGGGGATATAAGCTCATATTAATATTGCTGTCCCTTCTTTTGCTCAGCGGTTGCACCAGTTCCTCCTGGAATGCCACAGGGAAAATTGTCCCCCCTGTATATAAAACAAGCCCATTAGAAGGAAAATGGGCGGTAGTACGGAATATTTCTGCTGAAGAGCATCCCGATGAAACAAATCTAACGGTAGAGGGTTCTATTGCGCAATTTGCCAGGGAATTTGCTCTATTAGGGGGCTATATATGGAATAACCCCTCTTATAAAATAAAAAGGGTAAATTCAACTGACTATTTGATGACCAGGTATGTTGCACCTGACAATTATTTGTCCATGAACAGTGAAGTTGATGTGGTAACAATATTCTCCAGGGCAAAATTTCTTGGTGATTTTATTAAAATAGATGACACCTCCGTCATCGCTTTTATCCAAAACAAGGTGCTGTTATTAGAAAAAATATCAGATGCTGCCGACAGCCTTTTGCCGGCTGGGTATACACATGCCGGGGAAGCGGACAGTGGAAGTGATAGAGATGCCTCCGGTGCCTTTATCGGCATTAAAATACCATCGGGTAATGGTTATAGATATGAGACTCTTTGGATTGCTGCAGATAATAAAAAGATTCGGCCGTTGTTGGTGAGGAATAATATTTTTTTCCCACGCATTAGTGGTTTTTGGGAACTGCAGGTAAAAGATGTTCCAGATAATGAGCCGATGGAAATAGTTGCCCACAATGTAGCAATGAAAGATCCAATAACTCAAAAGGTGTCTGGTGAAGGGCAGCAGAGGCCGGGGAAGAATAAAACAATAGCCATAGATTATATCGGGAATGATTATGTGGCGATAGAAAGCGTTGTCACCGACACGGGAAGTCTCAAGATATTGCCCGTCGATAAGTTGTCTTCGCCAACCAGTATCAAAATTGTGGACCTGCTGGGTGCCAGAGGTCAGGTGGCCTATCAAGATGCCAAAGAACAAACCCTTCGTTCATTACATGGTGAGGGTGTTGCTGTTGATGAAGTCCTGGATGAAGAGAATCTGGGGCTAACCCGCAAAAAAGGACACTGGTACCTTTTAGGCAGGTTAAACTATTCTGCCGGCGGGGAGCCCAGGGTAAGGGATTTTAATATCAATTTCATACCACCTGGCAATTTGGTGCTCTATGATACACTACATCTCAGTTGGAGAAGCATTAAGGATCGGGTGCCAAATGCCCTGGATGCCTTTACTTCTCCAAATAAGGATATAGCCATCATTGAAACAAAAAATAAACTATATATTTATGCTATAAGTGGTGATCAGTTGGAAAGCTTGCCTCTCGGTGAAATTGAGCTGGGGAGAGGAGAAACCGTTATTATGGTGGAGTGGGCAACAGGGTTTTATGTTGATGATTGGGAAAGGACCTTTTTGGCCCATGAGGCTCGGGTTGCCGGCTCTCGATTTAGCACCAGATCTTAATTTAAAACGGAATGTTAAATCTCCCCATAAACCAATCGTCGTCATGTTTACGGCGGGCCAGGAAATTAGAGCGTTGTTTTAGGGCCCCGCCTTTTAAAACACTCCTGTTTATTTTTTCGGCGTTATCTACTTCATCAATAAGTTTCAGGATTTTCTCAATCCGTTCATTTTTGAAATGAGAATAGGCCAGACGCAGCATATTGTGAAGGAAATGGTCCATTTTTACTGGGTAGGGGTGTTTTTTGCGAAAGAGGTGCAGGATTTTTAACTGTGGTGCTATGAACGATTTATATCCAAAAAGCCATAGTCTCAGGGAAAATTCCACGTCTTCGTGGCCCCAGGCGATAAAGCCGCCATCAAACCCTGCCACCTGCTGAAAAACATCCCTACGAACCGCTACGCAACCACCAGGAAGAAGGGGAACGGGTGTGACTTTCATCTGCGGCGGTGGAGGCAACCAGATCACCTGAAGACGCTCATTCCAGGTCTGGCCGTAACCTGTGGCATCTGGCTTATCCAGTGCACCAATGGCCGGAGAAACTGCATCAACCCCGGCAAGACGAAAGATGTCCACCAGATCATCCTGCCAGCCTGCAGGGACAGTAATATGTGCATCACAAAAAACCAGATATTTACCTCCGGCGCCTGCGGCGCCCAGATTCCTGGCCCGTGAAACGCCTAGCCCTGAAGATGATATTAATTTTACATCACTATACCTATTGTTTTCCTTTATAAAATCACAGCAGTTGTCAGTTGAACCATCATTTACAATAATGTATTCAACCCTATTGACGGGGGCCGCGGCAAAGAGTGAGTCCAGGGTCATTTTGAGGTTTTGGCCCTCATTTTTACAGGGAATAACTACGGATAAAGCTACCTGACCAGTTGGGGACAAAGTCAACACCTACCAAAAAAGGTTTTAAAATATTATATTAAGCAGGTAGGAATGCGGAACTATAAAAAATAATATTTCTGGCCAGGGCAAAGATTTGATATAATAAGAATAGTAAACAAATTTTCCGGGGCACGATTTCTACCGGGCGGTGTCTTGACGAGTGTGAATGATTTTGTTACAATGTAAGCTGCCACGGAGACGAGGCCACAAAAATGCGCCTGTAGCTCAGCTGGATAGAGCGTCTGACTACGGATCAGAAGGTCGGGGGTTCGAATCTTCCCAGGCGCGCCAGAAAATAAAGACTCCGGATTTTCCGGAGTCTTTAACTTTTTTATCTTTCCGTCGAAACCTGTAAATTCTCCCCGTCTGTTGTAAAAACAATATTCCCGTTAAGGTCGGTCCTGAATATCTTAATCCCACTAAGTTTTTGTAGAGTTACCATATGAGGGTGTCCGTAATCGTTGTCTACCCCACTGGAAATGACTGCGTATTGAGGCCTAATCTCATCGAGGAAAGCTGGTGTAGTAGAAGAGTTGCTGCCATGATGTCCAACCTTCAGCACATCTGCCTTAAGGTTGAAGCCGTTTTCCAGCATCTCCTTTTCAGACCCGGCTTCAGCATCTCCTGTTAAAAGGAAACCAATTTTGCCGTGGGTAAGTTTTATCACTGCGGAATAATTATTGATATTTTCATAGACTGTCATATTAGGGGCTATTATCTCCACGCACAGGTTTTCAGCATTAATAATTTTCGTACCCGCCATAGCTTTATTTATTTTTAGTTTCTTAGCCTGGATAGATTGCAGTAGGTTTTCATACGTTTTAGTATTGTGCGTGACCTTGGGCATATAAATCTGACCTATTTCATATCCCTGTAATACGGTAGAAAGGCCGCCGATATGATCCTCATGGGGGTGGGTGGCGATAAGAAAATCTATTTTTTCTACCCCTGCTTTTTCTAAATAATTAACAATGTTTTTGCCCATGGCTCTTGTGCCAGCATCTATCAGCATATGTCGACCGTCGGGCAGCTCTACAAAGATGCTGTCCCCCTGGCCCACATCCAGGAAATGGATAACCGTCTTTCCCGGTTGTTTTCCCCACGGCTGCTCAGTAGATGATTGGGGCGCTTCTGTAACAAAGGGGTTGCTGTGGTAGGCGGCTACTACTAGGAAAACAAAAAGGAAAAGGGCACCTGACAGTTTTTTAAGCAGGTTTAGGCTATTATTTTTCAAACAGTTTATCAGCCAGACCGTTTACAGATTGCTTTCGCTGTTCGGTGGCTTCCTTGTCAACAGTTATTTGTATGTTTATGACGTCCCCTTCCCTGGCGTTTTTGGGAAGAAGAATTTTGGGTATATGAAAGATTCTGCGTTTCATTTCTATCAGGGCGTATTGGCCCTCAAAACGATCAATAATGAGCATTGTTTTCTGCCTCCTCAATAGCTAATTGGCCTGTGTTTTTCCCCAGTCCTAAAAATGCTTCCCTTTTAACTTAGATCCGGTAAGTAGAAACAAGAAACCCAGTTATCATGCGGCCTAAGCCTCATAATATCTTGCAAAAAATTCAACAAAAAAGAGGAACACCGATCCTGAGCGGGAATTGGTAAAGAGAC
>JAAZMP010000178.1 GCA_012798755.1 Bacillota bacterium | reverse complement strand
TTTATATTTTCCACTGCGATGATAATTTCACTTCGCAACTCTTTTATTCGCTGTTCAATGCGTTCCAAGTAGTCATCACTCAAAAACCGTCTAAGAATATCCAACTCGGCACGAAAACGAACCAGTCCTTCTTGGGGAACTTCTTCATCCATCTCCACTACAGTCAGCCTGCGTAAAGTATACTTTGGTAAGGTCTGATATTCTTTTAAATCATGAAGCAGCGTTCGCATAAAAGGCAGGTATTCTTCTAAATCGGCAGCATGTTTTTCCAATGCACTGCGTAGGTTGTTTTCAGCTTTAACAAGCAGCGACTGTTCGCTGGGCGGCATAGGCACTTGTTCACGATAGGCCTTAACAGCATTATAAGCAGGCCAAAACAAGGGGCTTAAGGGTTCGCGGGACGTCTCTGGCCGGCAATGTATGCTAGGCAGCACACTTTCAAAAATTAACGGGCGCACCACCGGTTTCTTGATGGTCGTGTCAGGTACAGTATGTATAAAAAGCTGCAGCCCCTTCCTCCGGAAAACCAACAATTCATTTTGCCCGGCCTTTTTAGCTGTTTTTACACGTGCGGGGAAATCTTTCAGCCCGCGTACTAAATCCGGATGTTGATTTTGTATTTCAAAGAATTCCCTCCGGATGGCAGTAAGCAAGCTCTCCTGTTCTTCTTCCTCCGGATTGCGGTTGATGCGTTTAAAGAGTTCGGCCGGAGAAGGAGTTTCGTCGGGAGCAAAAATTTTTGCATCTTCACCCAGGGTATTATGGATCAAAAACATCTTTTGCGCGGCAATTTCACGGCTTTTAAATATCTTAGCACCCTGTTCTGTTGGAAAGAAATTGCAGATACATAATGTTTCAAAGACCTTGCGACCAATGCGGTTTATACGTCCCAGCCGCTGGATTACACGCGTAGGGTTCCAGGGAATGTCATAGTTAATCACTGTCCCGGCCCGGTTTAAGTTTACCCCTTCAGAAAGTTTGTCGGTCGCTACAAGAATATCGAAGCCATCGCGTTGTTTTTCCGATGGATGGCCGGCATCAAAATTGGCCAGCAGATCATCGAAAAAACCCTTGCCCAATGAACCTTCGGCTACTAAAACATTTTCCGGAAAAGCAGTTTGTAAAACAGGAGCAATATGCCTCACCGTATCTTGATATTCGCTGAAGATAACTACCTTGCGGCGTGGTTCGCCTGCGACGGGTGGAGCATTCAAAATTTCCCGTACTGCTTCCACAAGACACTCGCTTTTTGGATCCTTTAACGCCAGTTCAAGGGACTTCACTTGACAAGCTATATATTGAAACAGCTCCAAATCAGATCGAATATCGTTAAGAAAATGTTCCGGAGCATCGAATTTTTCGATGATATAAATGTGACCATGGTGAGGGTTAAGTTTTTCTTTTTCCGCCAAACTTTCAAGGAACCGGCCAAGTTCCTCTTCGATAGTTTCTTCGTCCTCCTCCCAGATTTTTTCGATCAGGTTCCGGTCCAGAATGTATTGGCCTGTTTTCTCAATGAATGCCAAAACAATCGAGTGGATACGTATAAAATTATCAACACTTTTTGCAAAAGCACCAAAGGAACTCTCAAAACGTTTGACAAGTAAACGGCGCATAAATTCAAACAGGTTGCGCTGCTGCAAATAATTAAAATTCCCTTCCTTATCCAAATGCGCTAATTTACGGCTGTGTTCGTAAACAAAGGGCTGATAAATAGCGCCCCGGAACTGCCCGTCTTCACCAAAAAATTCATTGATCACCTGGTTGTAGAAAACTGATTGCTTAGGGGTTAATTCGTAAAAAAGCTCTACAGGATCAGCAACTTCGGAAAGTTCAGTAAGTTCCCTGGCATACACCGGATCACGTTTCAGATCGAGCCTGTTACGACGAATGATAATGGGTTCTATGGTGGCACGAATTTCATCCGCAATTTGTTTTACCTTACGTCGTGTGCGGATCACATCGATAGGTGGCGACAGTTCAAAAATGTCGGTATAATATTTTTCTGCACGGGCTTGTTTTTCTCCACCGGCGTTGTAGTAACGAAGAATGTAGGAAAGTTTGCGGAATATGCTGTTGTACCGTGCAAAACGGGCGGCCAATCGCTCATCAAGTGTCAAAGTGGATCTGCCTGGCGGAATAAAAAGCTTAAGCAGGCTGAAAATATCCGCCGGCACATTGTTGAAAGGAGTTGCCGTAAGCAAAATAACGCCCCGGTTGGCACAGATCTGGCTGAGACGTTCATAAGCCCTTGTATCTTCATTGCGGAAACGGTGTGCCTCATCCACAACGATAGTGTTGACATCATCGCCATACATTTCAAGATACTCCTGTACCTTATCGAGCATACCCACGGAGTGCACATCCCAATCGTGCAGTTCAAAATCGCTCAGGTATTTGTACCAACCGGTGGATTTGGTCCGCTGATCGCCAATTAAAGCCGGGGGACAGATAACCAGCCCCCTGCCGCCACGTTCCCGCGCCAACCAACTGGCGATGACCGACTTTCCCAGCCCAACCACATCAGCAAGGATTACGCCGCCGTACTCTTCCAGCACGGTGAGCGCCTGCTGAACGGCTTCTTCCTGGTAGCGGTACACCTTATAGCCACGCTCTTCCATTAAACGCTTGATCTGCGGGCGGAGTGTTTTTTGTTCCATCAAATCCAGGTAGGTTTTAAGCACCAGGGCATAGGCTTCAAAGGGTGTTATTTCGGCAACCTGGGTTTGCCGGCGGATGATGCGGACAATCTGCTCCCTGCGTTCATCCAGCTCGCTTAAAGGTAGGGCTATAGCCCATAAATCATCGAAAAACTCCTCGGCATCCTCCCAGCCATAATCTCCGATTTCCACATTGAATTCTTGCTGTCCTAACAAACCGGCGCGTGTCAGATTGCTGGAACCGGTAATAAAACGTCCTGGCGCATCAATAAGCGTTTGCCCGGTTTCATCCAAACAAAATAAGTACAATTTAGCATGATTGGGATCCAACGTTTTGCGGATTTGTAACCGGCCATCCTCCAAAAGGCGCAAAAAGAAAGAAACCTGTTCATAGAATTCCTGCGTATCCAGGGCCTTATCTTGCAATGCAGTGCGCAAAGAAACAAAAAAACGCCCCACAAGTTCCTGCTGGGTGCTATTGCCCGTGGACGGATCTGCTACCTCCAAAACCCTATCCAGATGTAAGTCGGTGTCCATCCCCACCAGGATTTTGAGTTTTAGATCATCCCGCCCCTTCAATGCCTCATACAGTTCCTTCCAGCCGGAAAAATAGAAAAAGCCCACCAGGAACTTGAGCTCCCGGCTATGCCGGATAAGTGCATGGATGCGGCCCCTCAAGCTGCGTTGCCCGGCATTGGTAATGAAATTTCTAGCCATTTCGCCTCACGCTCCTTGCTTTGCTAATGCGCTCCCAGACTAGTTGGCAAAC
>JAAZMP010000177.1 GCA_012798755.1 Bacillota bacterium | reverse complement strand
TGGTTATGCCCGGTGACAACATCACCATGGAAATAGAGCTAATAACTCCTATAGCGATAGAAGAAGGTCTTCGTTTTGCTATCCGGGAAGGTGGGCGCACGGTAGGTGCCGGCGTAGTAGCCTCGATTTCGGAATGATAATATATTTGAACTGGCACGTTAAGTATATATTTAAAACAGAACGTTTAAGGAAACAGTTTTTC
Organism: Bacillota bacterium; assembly: GCA_012798755.1. Taxonomy (GTDB): domain Bacteria; phylum Bacillota; class Dethiobacteria; order DTU022; family UBA8154; genus UBA9862. The sequence goes on along the minus strand of JAAZMP010000177.1, from coordinate 15,639 downwards.
GAATAAAGCCGGGGCCTTTGGCCCTTGTTTTTTTTAAACAAGCTATCAAAAGCTGTAATTTCAGAAAAACGCCAAAGGTATATGCTTTTTAAAAAAGGGTTATAATAGACCTTTAACCCTTCCAAATTTTAAAACCAAAAATCTGCACTTTTTAACTAAACTGTCGTCATTTTAGCATTAGGTTTCAGCTGTTTTTGTTTATGTTGACATTGTAAACAATCTGTGATAAATTGAATTTCGTGGTAACAACGAGCTTAAAGGAGTGTTTCTAACAATGCGCGTCAAGGTGACCCTGGCCTGCACAGACTGCAAGGAAAGAAACTATACAACTACTAAAAACAGAAGAACCAACCCTGATCGGATCGAATTTAAAAAATATTGTCCCAGATGTTCTACTCATACCCTGCATAAAGAGACAAGGTAGCTTAGCGGGTGCCAGCAAATAACGGGTTAACATAAATCCCCTTTAAGGAGAAGAGAAAATAATGGGATCTTTTGGGAGAAGAGTCCGGCGCTTTTTTCATGACATTAGAATCGAGTTAAAAAAAGTAACTTGGCCCACTAAGCGTGAATTGCTGGTCTATACGGGTGTTGTTATAGTTGTTATTCTGGTCGTCGGTATTTTTTTCTGGATTCTCGATACCGGGTTTACTGCACTTTTGAAGCTTGTTATAAGAAGGTAACCGATATGATATTATTATGACAATAAGCAGTAAACTAAATATAAAGGTGAGGAGGAGAAGCGGGGAAGCAATTTTAGGCTTCCTCCTTTTATGGATGAAAGAGGCTGGTATGTAATTCATACTTACGCAGGTTATGAAAATAAAGTTAAGACCAACCTTGATAAACGGGTGGAATCCATGGAGATGCAAGACAAAATTTTTGATGTTGTAGTTCCCATGGAAAAACAAGTAGAAATTAAAAACGGCCAAAGAGTAATAACCATGCGTAAAGTTTTCCCCGGATATGTTCTGGTGGAGATGATTATGGAAGATGATTCCTGGTTCGTGGTGCGCAATACTCCGGGTGTGACTGGTTTTGTAGGTCCGGGATCCAAACCTGTTCCTCTTACTGAATCGGAAATGGAACTGATTCTCAAGCAGATGGGCATGGATGAGGCTAAGCCTAAGCACGATTTTGTTGTTAAAGAACAGATTCGGGTTATCAGCGGCCCTTTCAATAATTTTATTGGGACCATTGAAGAAATCCACCCCGAAAGGGGCAAACTGAAGGTTGGGGTTTCTATGTTTGGCCGGGAAACTCCTGTTGAGCTAAACTTTGATCAGGTAGAGAAGCTCTAAAAAATTACCGGGAGATTTCAACCGAACATTAATTAAAATATTGTTCCTGGAGGGGAGGTGTAACCAAAACATGGCCAAAGCTAAAAAAGTTATAGGATTAATCAAATTACAAATTCCAGCGGGCAAAGCGACCCCTGCTCCCCCGGTTGGCCCCGCTTTGGGACAGCATGGAGTTAATATAATGGCTTTTTGCAAGGATTTTAACGAAAAAACCGCAGGAGATTCAGGACTGATCATCCCTGTGGAGATAACCGTTTTTGAAGATCGCTCCTTTTCCTTTGTTACAAAAACGCCTCCCGCTTCGATCTTGCTTAAAAGGGCACTGAATATTGAAAAAGGCTCAGGGGAACCTGATAAGGTTAAAGTGGCTACAATTTCACGTGAAAAGGTTAAGGAGATAGCCCAGCAGAAATTCGAAGATCTTAATGCCAATGATTTGGACTCGGCAATCAAGATAATTGAAGGAACCGCCCGCAGTATGGGTGTTACGGTGAAAGGAGGTAAAAATTAAATGGCAAAATACGGAAAGAAGTATCTTGAAGCCAGAAGCAAAATAGATCGGGAACGGCACTATGATCCTGACGAAGCTTTTAAACTTCTCAAAGAAACTGCCACCGCCTCCTTTGACGAAACGGTAGAACTGTCCGTAAGGCTAAGCGTTAATCCAAAACACGCCGACCAACAGGTCCGGGGAGCGGTTGTATTGCCAAACGGTACGGGCAAAGAAGTAAAGGTGATTGTTTTTGCCAAAGGTGACAAGGCTAAAGAAGCGGAAGAGGCCGGAGCTGATATAGTTGGTGCCGAGGATTTGGCAGAAAAGATCCAGGGTGGATGGCTGGATTTCGATGTAGCTATAGCGACACCTGACGTTATGAGCGTAGTGGGCAGGCTGGGTCGTATTCTAGGTCCCAGGGGGCTCATGCCCAACCCTAAAACAGGCACGGTAACGTTTGATGTGGGCAAGGCTGTTGAGGAAACCAAGGCAGGTAAGGTTGAATATCGTACTGATAAGGTTGGGAATGTTCATGTTCCCATAGGTAAAGCCTCATTCGTCGAGGAAAAGCTGCTGGAAAACTTTTATTCTGTTGTGGAAGTGCTTATAAGGGCCAGGCCCGCTGCTGCCAAAGGACAATATCTTCGCAGTGTTACCGTAAGCACTACAATGGGCCCAGGTATCAAAATCAACCCACAAAAGGCCGCATCCTTGGGTAAAGCAGTGTAAAAATGTAATAAGGAGTTGCATTGTTAAATATTCTTGTAACATGGAAATAAACTCTATGATTATTTTTGCCGCAGAAAGCAGGTGCTTTTGCTTAAGGGCTGACGCCGCCTGCCGAGGTAAGTTTCAGCATAGTGCTTTTCGGTAAGAAAAGCCTCCCTCAACCCTGCGGGAGGTTTATTTGTTTTCAGGAGGTGAAATATGTTTTGAGCAGCCGTGCAATAAAAGAAGAAAAAGTTTTAGAAATCAAAAAGGATCTGGAGGGCTCCAAAGTGGTTGTCTTAACCGATTATAGGGGGTTGACAGTAACGCAGATTAGTGCATTGCGCCGTATGCTAAGCGAGGAGGGGGTAAAATATAAGGTGGTTAAAAATACCCTGACCCTTCTAGCAGCTAAAAAAGCAGGCCTGGAAGGCCTGGAACAATACCTACAGGGGCCTACTGCTATCGCATATGGTTATGATGATCCCGTAACTCCTGTCAAATTGTTGGCCAAATTTGCCAAAAGAAATGAGCAGCTGTCGATCAAAGGTGGGGCCCTGGAAAAGAATATCTTAGGCAAAGACGAACTGCGGCGCCTTTCAGAACTTCCTTCTAAAGAGGTTCTTTTGGCCAGAACGCTTGGTAATTTCCAAGCGCCCTTAGTAGGGTTTGTAAATGTTTTGCAGGGTAGCATCCGGAACCTTGTTTATGTGCTTGATGCTATTAAGGAAAAAAAGGAAAGTGTTTTAACTAACAATTAACAGTTAAATAAACTACAAGGATTATGATGAGGAGGAAAAAAGATGGCAAAAGTACAGGAAGTTCTTGAAATTGTAAAAGAAATGACGGTTTTAGAGTTAGCGGAGCTTGTCAAAGCATTTGAGGAGGAATTTGGCGTCAGTGCGGCAGCACCGGTTGCTGCGGTTGTTCCGGGAGCAACCGCTGATGCAGAGGAAGCCCCCGAGAAGGAACAGACTGAATTTGACGTTATTATAGAAGCAGCCGGTGACAAAAAGATTCAGGTTATTAAAGCCGTCCGTGAAATTACTGCCCTGGGCTTAAAAGAATCCAAGGCTCTGGTTGATGAAGCCCCCAAACCGGTAAAGGAAAAGATCAGTAAAGAAGAAGCAGAAGAAATTAAAAATAAACTTGAAGAGGCCGGTGCATCTGTTTCAATTAAGTAAAACATTGTTAGTTCTACTTGATATAGGTGGTGTAGGGCGATTATAAAAAAACCTTATGCCGCCTGTTTTTCATCTTATCGAAAAATATTTCTTGACCGAAACAGTTATCTATGGTAAAATCATAAATTGCGTAAAGCTCAAAAGTTATCCCCTGCTCAAACTGAGAACTTAATTAAAAATAGGCGAGAAACCTTTTAAAATTGTGACTGTAATGCCGCAACTATTGTATGTATAATTACATGTATTTTGGTTAAAGCTAGTTCAATGCGGCATTCATTATTTTTATTTTTAGCTTATAGCTTACAGTTTTTATTCATGCTTTATTCATATTTTTTTATAGTCAATGCTTAAATTCAAAAGTCCCATAAATCGTTTAAATGTCTTGTGTTTTCTTGGCAGTGATCGCAGATCATTTATATGTTGTGATTTCTGGATATTGCGAAATCCGCTAACTTTTTTCCTGTTAGGGAAAATTAAACCGGGGGAGTGATTTTTTTATGCTTAAGGAGATCGAAGCGGGAAAGAGGAAGAGAAGAAGCTATTCCCAAATAAGCGAAATTCTTGACCTCCCTGATTTGATCGAAATTCAAAAAAGTTCTTACCAATGGTTTTTGGAGGAGGGATTGCGGGAAGTTTTCGAGGATATTTCCCCGATCAAGGATTTTACCCAGAACTTGGTGCTGGAATTTATTGATTATGCCCTTGGAGAACCAAAATATTCCGTGGAGGAGTGTAAAGAAAGAGACGCTACCTATGCAGTTCCTATAAAAGCGCGTGTCAGGCTTGTCAATCGGGAAACCGGCGAGGTTAAGGAACAGGAAGTTTTTATGGGCGACTTTCCGCTGATGACAAAGAATGGAACCTTTATCATCAATGGTGCGGAAAGGGTCGTTGTCAGCCAACTGGTACGTTCGCCGGGAGTTTATTTCAACAGCCAAATTGTAAACGGTAAAGAGATGTTTTCCGGAAATATTATCCCCAACAGAGGCGCCTGGCTCGAGTTTGAGGGGGATGCCAATGATATTCTCTGGGTCAGAATCGATCGTACCCGTAAGCTTCCCGTAACTGTTCTGTTGCGTGCGGTAGGGTATGGTACCACCAACGACATTATGGAACTTTATGCCGGTGACAGCTGTATCCTTAACACCTTAGAAAAGGATCATACGGAATCACAAGAAGATGGTCTGCTGGAAATCTATAAGCGTTTAAGGCCGGGGGAGCCCCTGAATGTAGATAATGCCCGCAACCTTTTTGAATCGCTCTTTTTCGAACCCAGGCGCTATGATTTTGCCAAAGTCGGTCGTTATAAAATCAATAAAAAGCTTTCCTTAAGGGGCAGGTTGATCCATAACACTTTGGCGGAAAAACTTGTTGATCCGGCCAGTGGTGAAGTGTTGGCCGCCAGCGGGGAAGTAATAGATGATGCACTTTATAAACAAATTCAGGAGCACCGTATTTGCAAGGTAAAGGTGTTAAATAAAGATGGCAAAACATGCACGGTTCTATGTAATGGTGACATCCCCTTGGATGTTAAAAACCTCACAAAAGATGACGTTGCCGCCACAATCGGGTACATTTTGAACCTAATGAATGGGCTGGGAACCATAGATGACATCGATCACCTTGGTAATAGACGTCTGCGCAGCGTGGGAGAGCTTTTGCAGAACCAGTTTCGCATTGGGCTTTCCCGTATGGAAAGAGTTGTACGTGAAAGAATGTCGATACAGGATGTGGAAGCGGTGACACCGCAGGCCCTAATAAATATCAGACCTGTGATAGCTTCCATCAAGGAATTTTTTGGAAGCAGTCAGCTCTCGCAATTTATGGATCAGACCAACCCTCTGGCAGAACTAACCCATAAACGCCGCCTCAGCGCCCTGGGGCCGGGTGGTTTGAGCAGGGAACGGGCCGGCTTTGAAGTGCGCGATGTACACCATTCTCACTATGGCAGAATGTGTCCCATTGAAACACCTGAAGGCCCAAATATTGGTTTAATTGGTTCCTTGAGCACTTTTGCGCGGGCCAATGAATTTGGTTTTATTGAAACACCATATAGGCGTGTAGATAAAGAGAGACTGGTTGTCACTGATGAGGTTGTTTACCTTACTGCCGATGACGAAGACGAATATATAATAGCACAGGCCAACGCTCCCTTAGATGAAGAAGGACATTTTCTGGTAAATCGTGTGACCTGCCGTTTTCGTAAGGATACTGTTTTGGCTCCACCTTCTAAGGTTGATTACATGGATGTTTCCCCTAAGCAGCTGGTAAGTGTCGCCACTACGCTGATACCTTTTTTGGAAAATGACGATGCTAACAGAGCTTTAATGGGTTCTAATATGCAGCGTCAGGGTGTCCCTTTAGTCCAGACCGAAGCGCCGCTTATAGGCACAGGAATGGAGCATAAGTCTGCTCTTGATTCCGGCGTCATGGTTATTTCAGAAGAAGCGGGTGAAATTGTATACGTATCCAGTACAGAAATTGTGATCAGGCGTGAAGATGATCCTAATGGGCCAAACAGAATTATTGATGGGCGCACCAGGGAAATTTTCTTGGATAAGTCAAACATTTACTCCTTTAAAGGATCTGACATTTATAAATTACAAAAGTTTAAACGCTCTAACCAAGGTACCTGCATGAATCAAAAACCTATTGTTTCCAAAGGGCAGTATGTTTCCAAAGGGGAAGTAATCGCCGACGGCCCCTGTACGGATCACGGAGAACTGGCCCTGGGCCGAAACATTCTGGTGGCCTTTATGCCCTGGGAGGGTTATAACTACGAAGATGCTATTTTAATCAGTGAAAAACTTGTAAAGGATGATATATTTACCTCCATCCATATTGAGGAATATGAATCAGAGGCCAGGGACACCAAACTTGGTCCGGAGGAAATTACCAGAGATATACCCAATATCGGCGAAGATGCCCTCAAGGATCTGGATGAAAGAGGGGTTATCAGAGTTGGCGCAGAAGTTCGTGCCGGTGATATCCTGGTTGGTAAAGTTACCCCCAAGGGGGAAACTGAACTTACGGCGGAAGAAAGGCTGCTTAGAGCCATTTTTGGTGAAAAAGCACGTGAGGTACGCGATACATCCTTGAAAGTGCCACATGGAGAATATGGTATGGTGGTGGATGTCAAGGTGTTTTCCAGGGAATCCGGCGACGAGCTTTCTCCCGGCGTAAACCAGCTTGTAAGGGTCTATGTAGCCCAAAAGCGGAAAATCTCCGAAGGAGACAAGATGGCCGGAAGACACGGCAATAAAGGTGTTGTTGCCTGTATCCTCCCCGAAGAGGATATGCCTTTCCTGCCGGACGGATCTCCGGTAGAGATTATCTTAAATCCACTGGGGGTTCCCTCACGGATGAATGTCGGACAGGTGTTGGAAACTCATCTTGGCTGGGTGGCTAAGGTTTTGGGTATTCATATTGCTTCGCCTGTTTTTGACGGTGCCAATGAAAAAGATGTTTTTGAAGGTTTAAAAGAGGCCGGTTTACCACCGAACGGTAAAACAATTTTAAGAGATGGGAGAACCGGCGAACCTTTTGATAATGAAGTAACTGTTGGTTATATTTACATGTTAAAACTTGCTCATTTGGTAGATGACAAAATTCATGCCCGTTCTACTGGGCCTTACTCCCTTGTAACTCAGCAACCCTTGGGAGGAAAAGCCCAATTTGGTGGGCAAAGGTTCGGTGAAATGGAAGTCTGGGCACTTGAAGCTTACGGGGCTTCCTACACTTTGCAGGAAGTGCTCACGGTGAAGTCCGATGATGTGATCGGTCGGGTTAAAACTTATGAAGCCATTGTTAAGGGGGACAACATTCCTGAACCGGGTGTTCCTGAATCTTTCAAGGTACTGGTCAAAGAAATGCAAAGCCTGGGTCTTAACGTAAAAGTTTTAAGTGAAGAGGCCGGTGAGATTTACATTCGTGAAGACGAAGAAGATGATGACTACCTTCTTGACGTAAACATGGAAGGGCTTGAAGAAGAGGACGAGGAGGAAGAAACACCAACGGAAAAACCGCAGGAAGTGCCGGATAAAGAAGAACCGTTGGAAAAGGTTTCCTTGGAACTCAAAGACGGAAATCCTTTGGAAGTTGAAAGTGGAAAAGCAATAAATTCCAAAATGAATAGGCGGTTTGGTGTTGAAAAGGATGAGGATGAGCTATTTTAAGACACCAACAAACATTTTCGGAAGGAGGAAATAGTCCTTGTTGGATGTCAATAATTTTGATGCTTTACAGATAAGCCTTGCCTCTCCGGAGCAAATTAGATCTTGGTCTCGCGGAGAAGTGAAAAAACCGGAAACCATTAATTATCGTACTCTTAAACCCGAAAGAGAGGGCCTTTTTTGTGAAAAGATTTTTGGCCCCCAAAAGGATTGGGAATGTCATTGCGGAAAATATAAACGCGTTCGCTACAAAGGTATTGTTTGTGATCGTTGTGGTGTAGAGATCACCAGGGCCAAGGTGCGCCGGGAAAGAATGGGCCATATTGAACTTGCGGCCCCGGTTTCCCATATTTGGTATTTCAAGGGCATTCCCAGTCGTATGGGATTACTGTTGGATATGTCCCCTCGAGCCCTGGAAAAAATCCTGTATTTTGCTGCATACGTTGTTATCGATCCCGGTGAAACATTTTTAAGCAAAAAGCAGCTTTTAACAGAAGCTGAATACAGGGAATACCGGGAAAAATACGATGTCCTTTTTTCGGCCGGAAAAGGATTTAATGCTGGTATGGGTGCCGAAGCCATCAAAAAATTACTTGAAGAAATTGATCTGGACGAACTTTCCAAAGAACTTCGTGAGGAAGTGAAGTCGAGCAGAGGTCAGAAAAAAATCCGTGCCATAAGGCGTTTGGAGGTAACCGAGGCATTCCGCAAGTCCGGTAACTCACCCGCATCAATAATTATGGAAGTTATCCCTATAATACCTCCTGATCTAAGGCCTATGGTGCAGCTTGATGGGGGCCGTTTTGCCACCTCCGATCTAAATGATCTTTACCGCCGTGTTATTAACCGGAATAACCGTTTAAAAAGACTATTGGATCTGGGTGCACCGGATATTATTGTAAGAAATGAAAAGCGTATGCTGCAGGAGGCGGTTGATGCCCTCATCGATAACGGGAGAAGGGGTCGGCCCGTAACGGGACCTGGTAACAGGCCCTTGAAATCCCTCAGCGATATGCTTAAAGGCAAGCAGGGCAGATTCCGGCAAAATTTGTTGGGGAAAAGGGTAGACTATTCAGGACGCTCTGTAATAGTCGTTGGCCCGGAGCTGAAGCTATACCAATGCGGCCTTCCCAAGGAAATGGCCCTGGAACTTTTCAAACCATTTGTTATGCGTAAACTTGTTAAGGACGGGTTTGCACATAATATTAAAAGCGCAAAAAGAATGGTCGAAAAAGTTCGCCCCGAGGTCTGGGGTGTTCTGGAAGAGGTGATTAAGGATCACCCTGTTCTTTTGAACAGAGCACCTACGCTGCACCGCTTGGGCATCCAAGCCTTCGAACCCGTCCTTGTCGAAGGAAAAGCGATTCAAATCCATCCCCTGGTATGTACCGCCTATAATGCGGATTTTGATGGGGATCAGATGGCTGTTCATGTCCCGCTTTCTGCCGAGGCACAGGCTGAGGCACGGATTTTGATGCTTTCAGCCCGGAACCTTTTAAATCCCAAGGATGGGCGTCCGGTAGTTACACCCACCCAGGATATGGTTTTAGGGATCTATTATCTAACTATAGAAAAGGAAGGTGCCCGCGGCGAAGGGAAATTTTTTACAGATCCTTACGAAGCGATCATGGCTTACAATCATGGCCATGTTGAACTGCAGGCACGTATTTTTGTGGATGTTTCCGGGTATAAAAAATCTAATTTCCAGCTGGAAGAAGATCAAGGGAAAAGAAAATTTCTACTCACCACTCCCGGGAAACTATTTTTTAATGAGATCTTCCCGGACGATTTTCCTTATATCAATAATGCTGACGAGGAAACGCTTTTACAAAAAGAACATTTGTTTTCAAACGAAAATCGCACAATCAGTAAGGCGCGGGAAAACCTGCGGGAATTTACACTAAACAATGCTATCAAAAAAGATTTTATGGTTTACCTTATTTCCCTGTGTTACCGCAAATATGATAATACAAAAACAGCGGAAATACTGGATCAAATAAAAAAACTGGGTTTTAAATATGCAACCAAAGCGGGAATAACCATAGGCATAGATGATATTGTCGTTCCTAAAGCTAAGGAAGAAACCTTGCAAAAAGCGGACAAACAGGTAGAGGAAATAGAAAAACAGTACCACCGCGGTTTTATTACCGATGACGAACGCTATGATCGGGCTGTCGAGATCTGGCATAAAGCCAAAGATGTTATTTCCGATGCTCTTATGCAGGGATTCGATACCTTTAACCCCATTTATATGATGTTTGAATCTGGTGCACGCGGCAATGAGTCCCAGATTACCCAGCTGGCCGGAATCCGGGGCCTTATGGCCGATCCCACGGGCCGGATTTTGGATCTGCCGATCAGAGCTAATTTCCGCGAAGGGCTTACAGTCCTTGAATATTTTATCTCCACGCACGGGGCACGGAAAGGGCTGGCGGACACCGCTTTAAAAACAGCTGATTCAGGCTATTTGACACGCCGCTTGGTAGATGTGGTTCAAGATGTTATTGTAAGAGAAAAAGATTGTGGCACGATGCAGGGCATAACGGTGGAGGAACTGAAAGACGGCGATGATGTAATTGAAGAGCTTGCGGAACGCATAATAGGGCGTTTTGCCATAGAGGACATTTTGCATCCGGAAAGCGGAGAAGTTTTGGTTAAAGCTGATGAACTAATCAATGAAGAACATGCAGCCAAAATTACTGCTGCAGGCATCAAACAAGTAAATATTCGCTCTGTAATTACCTGCAAGTCCCGTTATGGAGTTTGTATCAAATGCTATGGGCGGAATTTGGCTACAGGCCAATTAGTAGATGTTGGCGAAGCAGTCGGTATTATTGCAGCCCAATCCATTGGAGAACCGGGGACGCAGTTGACGATGAGGACCTTCCATACCGGGGGAGTGGCTGGCGATGACATCACGCAGGGTTTGCCGAGGGTGGAGGAGCTTTTTGAAGCCCGGAAACCCAAGGGGCAGTCGCTGATCAGCGAGATTTCCGGCCGGGTTGAACTGAGAGAAACACGCAACAAACGTGAAATCAAAGTATATTCGCCACATGGTGAAATTCAAACCTACCAAGTACCTTACGGCGCACGTTTAAAAGTTAAAGAAGACGACATGATCAAAGCCGGCGAAGAACTGACGGAAGGTTCCATTAACCCCCATGACTACCTGAAGATCAAGGGAATCAGGGGTGTACAACTCTATCTTATCCAAGAGGTGCAAAGAGTATATCGGCTCCAAGGTGTAGATATAAATGACAAGCACATCGAAATTATTATCCGGCAGATGTTGAAAAAGGTAAAGATAGAAGATCCCGGAGATACAGAACTGTTGCCCGGAAGCTTGGAAGATAGTTTTACGGTGGAGGATGTAAACAGGAAAATTATGGAGAATGGGGGTAAACCGGCAGTAGGCCGCCCAGTACTGTTAGGTATTACCAAGTCTTCCCTGGCTACGGATTCTTTTCTTTCTGCCGCTTCTTTCCAGGAGACGACAAGGGTTTTAACGGATGCATCCATTAAGGGCAAAATAGATTTGTTGTTGGGACTGAAAGAAAACGTGATCATCGGCAAATTGATCCCTGCTGGCACGGGTATGTCCCGCTACAGAAATATAAAAGTTATTTCACAGGAGGAACCTGAGGATGCAGAGGAATATGATGAATCACAGCTGGTTACCGCCGACACTGTTGCGCTTGCTACGGTAGAGCAAGATATTGTCGACGAAAAGCTAAAAAAACACAAGGTAGTTGCTGCACCGGAAAAATAGTCAGGGAAAAATGAAGCCATTTTACCAGAGTAAGATTGATAGATTGCCGGGTCATTGCTCTCTGGTTTTAGCAACTGACCCTCCGGGCATCAGGACCTCCATTTTGGATGCATTTGTTCCGAATAGCCGGAAAGATAGCGATCCTGCCGGGTTTTGGCTAAGATTTAATTGACAATTGTACCGGGCGGTGCTACAATAGCGAAGTGTGCTTTTTTGACAGACCTTCGATGATTGTTTTAATGAGGAGGCGGTTTTATAATGTTACTTGACGAAATCAGAAATGCCAAGGAGATTGTTGTCGGAATGCGGCAGACGGTTAAAGCAGTGGAAGGAAACCGTGCCCTAGCAGTGTACTTTGCTAAGGATGCCGAGGAAAAAGTTACCTCCCCGGTGCTGCAATCTTGTAAAAAAAAAGGCATACAGGTATATTTTGCAGATAACATGGCTGAACTAGGCAAGGCCTGCCGTATCAAGGTGGGGGCGGCCATGTGTGCAATCATAGAAAAATAGCTTTTTGGGGAAGGGGGTTTTGCTTGATGCCTACATTAAACCAACTAATACGGAAGGGAAGAAAAAAAGTTACCAAAAAATCTGATGCACCGGCATTGGAAGGTTCTCCACAGAAACGTGGGGTTTGTACAAGGGTTTCCACAACAACACCCAAAAAACCCAACTCGGCATTGCGTAAAATTGCGCGTGTCAGATTGACTAACGGCATTGAAGTTACCGTATATATACCGGGTATTGGCCACAACTTACAAGAGCACTCAGTTGTTTTGATCCGGGGCGGTCGCGTAAAAGATTTGCCCGGCGTAAGATATCACCTTGTTAGAGGAGCACTTGATGCTGCCGGTGTAAGTGACAGAAAAAAAGGACGCTCCAAATATGGGACGAAAAAACCCAGGGAATAATAAAAAATGTGTTGTAGGGCAGGCGTTGATTTTTTGGTGAAGCATTTGTTATTTGCCGTAGCCCTATGCAGATGACCCTTTGTGAGAAAGCAGATCTTATAAAAGAAAACCGGGTTCCCGATCAATGCGGTCAAATAGTTAAATACGGTAAGCGGTGGATTGAAAAAAAGACAGCACGGATTTATAAAGTATTTATTTAGGTAACCTAATACGAGCTGAATAATCTAAACGCCAGCCATGGCTGTAGTGCCCGCCAGCTGCTGGCTTTCTGCTGTTAGGTAGCAGGTTGTCTTTATCATGGGATTAAAGCTATTCATGTAATCTTTGTAAAGGAGGGGTATGTGTTGCCGAGAAAAGGTCCGGTTTCCCCAAGAGAAGTGCTGCCTGATCCGGTTTATAATAGTACGCTTGTCAATAAATTTACCAACAAAATTATGTATGACGGGAAAAAAGGCATAGCACAATCAAATTTTTACGGAGCAATGGCAATTATCAAGGAAAAAACGGGAAAGGAACCGCTGGAGGTATTTGAAGCTGCTGTACGTAACGCTTCTCCTGTCTTAGAAGTGAAACCACGGCGCGTAGGTGGTGCTACCTACCAAGTACCGGTTGAAGTCAGCAGTCGCCGCAAACTTATTTTGGCTATACGATGGCTGGTTAGCAGTGCCCGGGCGCGGGGAGAAAAAACCATGGCCCAAAGGCTTGCTGCAGAACTAATGGATTCGGCCAATAATACCGGAGCCACTATCAGGAAAAAAGAAGAAACACACAAAATGGCTGAAAGTAACAAGGCTTTTGCACATTACCGCTGGTAATTGTGCTTTTGGCACGCCTTAGGATTTTGGAGGAGAGTATTTTTATGGATTTAGATTTATCGCAAACAAGAAATATAGGCATGATCGCACATATTGATGCGGGAAAAACCACTACCACCGAACGAATCCTTTTCTATACAGGCAAAGTGCATAAAATTGGCGAGGTGCACGATGGAGCGGCTACTATGGATTGGATGGAACAGGAACAAGAAAGAGGTATTACGATCACTTCTGCCGCCACCACCTGTTTATGGGGAGGTGCACGTATTAATATTATAGACACGCCGGGACACGTGGACTTTACTGTTGAAGTAGAGCGTTCATTGCGTGTGCTGGATGGTGCTATCGGTATTTTTTGCGCAAAAGAAGGGGTAGAACCCCAGTCGGAAACTGTCTGGCGCCAAGCTGACAAATATAGTGTGCCCCGCATTGCTTACGTGAACAAGATGGACATTCCCGGCGCCGATTATTTTAACACTTTGCGCATGATGCGTGCCAAACTTAAAGCCGCTGTTATTCCTATTCAGTTGCCTATTGGTGCAGAAGATGAATTTAAAGGGGTAGTGGATCTAATACGCTTTAAATCCATCTATTACCAGGATGATCTGGGTACACGCAGCGATGAAATGGACGTACCGGCCGAGATGCAGGAACTGGCAGAACACTACAGGGAAAGAATTATTGAGGCACTGGCGGAAATAGACGAGGATATCATGGAAAAATACCTTGAAAACCGCGAAATATCCGAAGAGGACATTTATAAAGCCCTTCGCCAGGCCACGATAAACAACAATTTTGTTCCCGTTTTGTGTGGAACCTCCTATCGAAACAAAGGGGTGCAGCCGCTGCTCGATGCCGTTGTTCGTTATCTTCCTTCACCATTGGATGTTCCCCCAATGCAGGGTATTAGGTTGGATAACCAGGAGACCATAGTTCGGCGTGCAGACAAAAAAGAACCCTTTGCTGCTTTGGCCTTTAAAATTATGAGCGATCCCCATGTGGGAAAACTTACTTTTTTCCGTGCTTATTCCGGAACGTTTTCCGCAGGTTCCTATGTTTACAATTCCCGGAAGAATGTGAAAGAACGTATAGGCCGTATTTTAAGAATGCATGCCAATCATAGGGAGGAATTACAAAGCGTTTCCGCCGGGGATATTGTTGCTGTGGTAGGTTTGAAAAAAACAACTACGGGCGACACTCTTTGCAGCGAAGATGATCCCATTGCCCTAGAAAATATCAAATTTCCCGAACCGGTTATAGCTGTAGCCATAGAACCTAAAACCAAAGCTGACCAAGAAAGGATGTCCCTTTCTTTGCAAAAAGTTTCAGAAGAAGATCCTACTTTTCAGACTGACACAAATGAAGAAACGGGACAGACAATCATTTCCGGGATGGGTGAGCTACACCTGGAAATTATCATTGATCGCCTCCTAAGAGAATTCAAAGTGAAAGCAAACGTTGGACGGCCACAGGTGGCCTATAAGGAAACCATCTTGGACACTGCCCGTTCTGAAGGAAGGTTTGTGCGGCAAACAGGGGGCCGGGGGCAGTATGGACACGTTCTGATAGAGGTTGAACCATTGGAAAGAGGCAGCGGCTTTGTTTTTGAAAACAAAGTCACTGGGGGGAATATACCCAAGGAGTTTATTCCGGCTGTGGAAAGCGGTGTCAGGGAAGCCCTTGCCAGCGGCGTCCTGGCTGGCTATGCAGTTGTAGATATAAAAGTTTCTTTATTAGACGGTTCTTTTCACCAGGTCGATTCTTCAGAACTTGCTTTTAAGATTGCCGGTTCCCAGGCTTTTAAAAAAAGCATGTCCCAAGCCAGGCCGGTGCTCCTGGAACCTATTATGAAGGTGGAAATCATTGTACCGGAAGAATATATTGGTGAGGTTATTGGGGACATTAACTCCAGGCGGGGTAAGGTCGAAGGGATTGAATCTAAAGGCGGCAGCCAGGTCATCAATTCTTTTGTACCACTTTCCGAAATGTTTGGCTATGCTACGGACCTGCGTTCTCATACGCAAGGCCGGGGAACTTATTCCATGGAATTTTCCCATCACAATGAGCTTCCTGGCAGCTTGAGTGAAAAAATTGTGGATAGGACTTATGTCTGATTTCTGCTAAAAAAATGATTGTATTAAATTTTTAAGGGGGTTGTAAAAACATGGCCAAGAAAAAATTTGAAAGGACCAAAACTCATGTCAATGTTGGTACGATCGGGCATGTGGACCATGGCAAGACAACGCTTACTTCTGCGATAACTTACTGTTTATCGAACCAAGGTTA
>JAAZMP010000176.1 GCA_012798755.1 Bacillota bacterium | reverse complement strand
TGGATAACAGATAAAGTCGCATAAATATCGAGTTTAATCAGTCTCTCATACTTTAGGATGAAAGGCTTCTCTTGCAATTTCATTCTTTAGGTCGATGATTTTTTTATCATCTTTTACTAAAATTTATGATAGCCGCCACTTTTCATTTTAACCGTCATGTATCTATTTGGCACAGGTTGGCGCGAAAAGAAGAGTAGTAAACAACTATGAGAAAAAAATAAATATAATATATTTCTCAGAGAAGGGAGAATAATAATGGAAATAAAATTTTGTGAACATTGCGGATCTGCCATGGAACATGATGACATTTTTTGTCCTTCATGCGGACAGAAGGTAAGCGATATCGACGCAAATATTGGGGAGAACAATATTTTAATAGAACCCGATGAACTTGAAGCAACTGAAATACCCCAGGTTTATCAAGCACCCCAACCCCCTGAACCATCCCAAACCTATCAGGCACCCCAAGTCCCAGGGATATCCGAACCATCTTCTATACAACAGACACTAAGTGTTAATCCCTTTAAGCAGTTTTCGGGCAATATGGGCCCCGCTCAAGTTAGTAAACGAACATCAAACAGGGGAATGATTATAGGCGGGGCCATTGCTACAATAATATTGACCGCCATTATTGCAAGTATTATATTGTTTTTAAAATAGTCTAGGAAAACCTTTGGGATGACATCACCCCGCAAAAATGACAATCTGGGTACGTCCCCTTTTGTCCACGTCCCCTTTTGTCCAACTATCTTTTTACCGCATATTCTACAAAACCTTGCCCCGGGGGAATTTTCATGACCATCGGGACATAATACCCAGTCAATAATTTCTATAACCGGCCTCTTGGCCCCACACCTACTGCAGAATTGGGCACCCTCTTTCCAAGGCTTCCCACAACTGCATACAAGGGGAATATCCAAAATCGCCGCATCATTTCCCTTTCCTTCTACATAATCTGCTATATCTGCAGGTTCTCCTGCATTTACAGATTCCCTAACTTCTATAGGTTCTCCTGTATATGCAGGTTCTTTGATTTCTATATTGCCAGGCACTTTTAAAACCTGTGATGGTTTTTTTATGGCGGAATAGATTTCGCTTGTTTTTGCAAGCGCGGATTCCATAAGTTCTCTTCGCTGTGCCGTTCTTTCATTACCTACTAAAATCATATTTTCTATTTCATCAAACAGAGCTTTCATAAAGTTACCCCCTCAAATAGTACTTTCCGCTATACATGATAATTTGTGTGCATCATGACTTCCTGTTCAACTTGCGCGTAATTGTCTTCGGTACAGAATAATGCTATATTTTCCAACCATCCGCCCCGCATCAAAATAGTATGACCTTTAGGTTTATATTTAACTTTGCTTACGCGGTTCCATCGAATGAAAATTTTCTGCCTTGATTGTGCTATCATCCCCGCACCTGCGACAGTTGGGTTTCTGGTAAGCATACCTAATATAACTGTTAAGGTATTTATAACCCGGTTTTTCTTCGCCTGTTTTGTCTGTGTACGGCAAAGCACACCCTTACTATCTAACACAAATTCTACTTCATATTTCCCTCTGTATACTATCATAATGAAAAGCCATGTAAAAAATATCAGAGCAAAAATCAAGCCCAACGCGTAGAGTGTATAAACGCTTCTGCCTGATGTAAATCCAATAATAAGTACAACAATGCCAAAGGGAATACCTATGGCAATTCCCAACTGTTTCAAAATAACAGTATCCCTAAAAATCGGTACATCGATTTTCCATTCCATTCTTGCCATCAGCATCATCCTTTCCAAGATCCCTTCGCATTACCGGTGCTATCAGCTATTCTTTTTTATCTTCATTAGTGTGGGAAGAAATACCGAGCAGGTTACCGGCCAAATCATAAATGGATCATTTTTTTACTATCGACATCTTCCGAAGTTCCAAATTTAACAGGTTGCCCACTGAACTACCGTAGGGAATATAATCCCTATCTCCCATATGAACGTTCCGGGTCCAACAAGTTGCCCACTAAATCATAAACGGATCATTTTTTTGCTCCGATAAGATATAATATTGTAAGAAGAAACAGTGGGGGCAAAGTTAATAGAGCATAGCCTGCAAGCGGCACAACAAGAATCAACCCGACTATCAATTGTATGTAAGCCGGCACTCTGCAAAAACGATAGCGATAAGGCTGTCGTACAAACACAAGTCCGGCTATGGCA
>JAAZMP010000175.1 GCA_012798755.1 Bacillota bacterium | reverse complement strand
GCTTGCATTTCAGCTTTCCCCTTTTCTCTAATAACACCTGCTAAAGCTCCGGCCACAGAATTCGGACTGGATTTTGCTGAGACTTTTAATATCTCCATAATTTAGTGCCTCCTTGTGGTTACTATCCCGGGCAAATGTGATAGTCCCAAAATTGAATTGCTACTATCATTGATTCCACAATATTTCGCAAATTCCTTCTTTTCTAACCTGGTAAACCATTTCTTTTCTTTCGACAGATCTTAACAATTAATTTATTTTAGTTTTTTGGGAGCAGGTATGAGCAAGCTACCTAAAAGTTTGCAAAATTTGTTTTTTCATTACTGCAGCATAGTTTTGAATG
Organism: Bacillota bacterium; assembly: GCA_012798755.1. GTDB lineage: Bacteria > Bacillota > Dethiobacteria > DTU022 > UBA8154 > UBA9862. The sequence goes on along the minus strand of JAAZMP010000175.1, from coordinate 6,918 downwards.
CTTTCAGAGCCAAAAGATAGCTTTGGCCCCCAAAACCGGCAATCTGGCCCCGCACAACCGGAGCAATAACGGAAAAACGGCGAAATTCCTCTCTGGCATATATGTTTGAAAGGTGTACCTCTATTGCAGGGATATCTACCCCGGCCAGAGCATCCCGCAAGGCAATGCTGTAGCCGGCATAGGCCCCGGGGTTGATGATGATCCCTGTGTATTGCAAAGGGGCTTTGTGGATATGGGCTATTAATTCGCTTTCACTGTTCGATTGGCAGCAAAAAAGCCCCATAGCCAGTTTTTCCGCCTTCTTATGCAGCAGGGTGTCTATTTCCTTAAGGGTAAGGCTGCCATAAAGCTCAATTTCCCTTTTCCTTTTACCCAACAAATTTAAATTCGGGCCATGGAGCACAAGTATGTTATTTTTTATTATGTTGTTCATTTTTTATAAAATACCTCTTATAAAATGTTTTCGGGCAGGGGATTGCCCGGAAGGCATGCATCACATGTTGTTTCCAAGGTGCTGATTATCTCAGCAGCTATTTTTTGTGGGGATTTGCCGGTAGCATCGACGATGATATCGGCACGCGCATAATAAGGCTTTCTTTCCTTGAGCAATTCTTCTATTTTTTCCAGAGGGTTTTCCAGCTTTAAAATAGGTTTAATTATGGGCCTATCTTCTGTTTTCTTCAGACGGCGGTAAACCTCTTCCACAGTGATATCCAAATAAATAACCGTGCCGTTTTCGTTAAAAGCCATCCAATTTTTTTCCCGCATTACAGCCCCGCCGCCGGTGGAAATGATACAGGTCCCCGGTTCCTTTTGACCTAAAAATTCCAGCACTTCGCTTTCCCTGTCGCGAAAAAATTTTTCACCGTAACGGCTGAATATGTCCGCAATGCTCATTTTCTGCATGCGTGTTATAAGTTCATCGGTATCAAAAAAATCAATTTCCAAAATTTCGGAAAGGGCCCGGCCAAGGCTTGTTTTCCCGGAGCCCATAAATCCTACCAAAAAGATGTTCTTTTCAAGTTTTAACAATAATACCTTACCTCCTGATGTTTAGATACTGTCTCACTGTCCATGTTATACCGTTAACACTATCGACACTGCAGAGCTTCCTTCATGGCCTGTACGGGGGCTTTTTCTCCGGTAAAAAGCTCGAAAGCTCTCAGACCTTGCCCTAGTAACATATCCAAGCCGTCTAAAAACAAGATACCGTGTTCACCGGCCCATTTTCTAAAAAGGATTTGCCGGGAACCATAGCGCAAGTCAATCACAACCCGGCATTCCGGCAGCCTTATGCATTTCTCAGGGAGTAAACCCAGCTTGGCCGGATCCTCGCTTAAAGCATTAATGATTAGGACAGCGTCCATGAAGTTTTCGTGCAAGAAACATTTGTGCAATTCGACAGCGTTTACCTTTTGTTTTTGAAAAATGCCGCCTTTGACCAAAAGGCCAGCCAGCATTTCAGCACGGGCCAGGGTACGGTTGGCGATAACAAGCTGCCTAAACCCTGCCCTGGAAAGAGCCAGGCAAACAGCTTTAGCTGCACCCCCAGCCCCCAACAGACAGATTTTACCTGACGGTGGAACGCCAGCGATGTTGCTTTCCAGCAAATACAGGAAACCTTCAATATCGGTGTTATGGCCAATCAGTTTTCCCTTTTTGTATTCAATGGTATTTACAGCCTTTAAAAAAGCTGCCTCCGGCGAAAGTTCATCCAAATACGGAATTACTGCCTCCTTATGAGGAGCAGTTATACTTACACCACTGATACCAAAGGCAGGGATAGCCTTAACCGCTGCCGGTAAATCGGCCCTAGAAACACGAATTGGAAGATAACAATAGTTCAATCCTTTTTCTTGAAATGCAGCGTTATGCATAGCCGGTGAAAGGCTGTGTTCTACCGGATCTCCGAAAATGCCGGTAATCTTTGTTTTACCGTTAATAATTATTTGATTTCCTTCATTTATTATATTATTCATAGGCATCCATAAAGTATCACTTCACCGTAGAAAAAAATAAAAACAAACAGGGTGCTGTCAGGAATGTTTCCCCGGAAGGAACTCCTCGATAACTTTCTCTACCAGATGAAAGGAAGGGTTTTTGCAAAATACAGCCTTACCCAAACGGCAGGGAAGGACAAAAACCAGTTCTTCCTTCTTTCTCTTTTTATCATATGACAATGCACCGGCAACAGCCTCAACAGTAAGGCCTCCGGGAGTCGGGGGGCGCTCTATATTTTCTAATAAAGCTTTGATCCGCCGTCCGGAAGGCTCATCAATTTGTTTTAGCCGGAGCGCCAGTTCGGTAGCCATGATCATACCGCCGGCTACCGCTTCCCCGTGCAAGTAGTGGCCGTAATGGGTGGCCGCTTCCAAAGCATGCCCGAAAGTATGTCCAAAATTTAAAACGCGTCGTAAGTTCTCTTCTTTTTCGTCGCGGCAAACGATTGCACCTTTGATAGATACTGCACGGATAATTAAATTCATAAGTTTGTGTGCACCTATTACTTTAAATCCTTTCCCCAAGCGTCCCCTAGAAAGATTGTTGTTCAGTAACTCCAGGCGTTTAAACAGTTTTTTGCTGCAAACCACACCGTATTTTATCAGTTCGGCCCATCCGGCATTAAATTCTCGTGGGGGCAAAGTTTCAAGGGTATGTATATCACTGATAACTAACGCCGGCTGGTGAAAGGCTCCAATGAGGTTTTTCCCCAAAGGGTGATTTACAGCCACCTTCCCCCCTACGCTGCTGTCTACCATAGCCAACAACGTTGTAGGCACCTGCACAAAAGGAAGTCCCCTCAAATAGGTAGCGGCAAAAAACCCCACCAAATCGCCCGTTACACCTCCACCCAGAGCAATAACAGCCGAATGCCTGTCCAGACCTAGCTCCAGTGCCCTAGTATAGAGATTGGCAGCTGCTTCAAGGGTTTTGCCTCGCTCTCCCCCCTCCAATATTTCCAAATGTGGTTTAAAACCTTCACGCCGCAAGCTCTCCAGACACTTTTTGGCATATAAAGAAGAAACATTTTTATCACAAACGATTAAAACCGGCCGCGCCGATAAATGCCTGGAGACAACAGAGCCCACGCTTTCCATTATACCCTTTCCCAGGTAAACGGGGTAGTGTTTTTGGCCTGTTTTGATCATAATCTTATACATTTTGTGTTTCCTTATCACTGTATTTTTTGCCATTTTTGTGGCACTAATATGACAAAATCAAGATGTGGAGTGCAAATATTCCCGAATCAGTTTTAGGTAATTTTGATAAGAAAATTCTAGTTCCTGCAGTGAATCACCGGAAAATTTCTCTAAAAAAGATCTACACAACTCCCAGGCTACGACGGCCTCGCCCACGACAGAGGCAGCCGGTACGGCACAAACATCGGAGCGCTCCACAGCGGCAAAATCAGGCTTACCCGATGCCAAATCTATGCTCGGCAGTGGTTTTTTTAGGGTTGGTATCGGTTTCATGGCCGCCCTGATGATAATATCCTGGCCGTTGGTCGTACCCCCCTCCAGGCCCCCGGCATGGTTAGTCGATCGGGTTATTTTTCCTTCTTCGTTAAAAGCGATAGCATCATGCACAATAGATCCGGATTTTCCAGCTGCGTCAAAACCCAGCCCTATCTCTACACCTTTTATGCCGGGAATACTCATCAACGCCCCGGCCAGACGGCTGTCCAGGCGCCTGTCCCAGTGGACATGACTGCCCAATCCCGAGGGCAACCCTTCTACCATGACCTCAAAAACCCCTCCCAAAGTATCCCCTTTTTTTCCAGCCCTATCAATTTCATCCAGCATCAGTTTTTCTGCCTTAGGATCGAGGCAATAAAGCGGTGAAGAAGCAATTTTTTCTTTAATGACGGTGGCACTATACTCCGTTTGGCGCAAGGCTGCCACACCGCCCAGGGCCACAATATGAGCAACACTGCGGATACCAAAATGTTCTAAAAGCAATGCAGCCACTGCACCGATAGCCACGCGCATGGCCGTTTCCCTGGCGCTGGCGCGTTCGAGAACATCGCGCAGATCCCGGTGAAAATACTTTAGCCCCCCGGCAAGATCGGCATGGCCCGGCCGGGGGCAGGTTAGCTTCCGCTGTTCCGTTTCTGCTTGCGGGTTTGGCGACATCACCTTCTGCCAATTTGACCAGTCTTTGTTTTCAATTTGCAGGGCCAGGGGGCTACCCACGGTTTTACCGAAACGAACGCCGGATAAAAATTTCACACGATCTTCTTCTATGGACATACGCCCTCCCCGCCCATAACCGCCCTGGCGCCTGGCCAACCGTTCATTAATATAGTCTTCGCTTAAAACAAGCCCCGATGGCAACCCTTCAATTATGCCTATGAGCACGGGGCCATGGGATTCGCCTGCAGTTAAAAAGCGCATTTTTCTTTAAGCAAGTATTGTAGGCCCTATATAATAATATTGCCTAAAAACCTTGCCACTCCCCCTTTTTTTCTTGTTTTTAACATCTTAAATACCGATTGGGCGGCAACACCCGGCGCTTTCGCAATGCATTTTCGGGATAGATAAAAAACGTCTATTTTTATCATTTAAAACAGAGTAAATATGCTTAAAGTTCATCCTTTAGCCGGTGCCGCCTATTAATGCTACAGGGTGCGGCCAATTGTCTGTGCCACCCCCCGCAAAGGTGCAATCATCTGCAAAAATTTTTCCGGAATTAAAGATTGGGGGCCATCGCAAAGCGCTTCTTTGGGTGAAGTATGAACCTCCACCATAAGGCCGTCAGCACCGGCCGCCACTGCGGCCAGGCTCATATAGGGCACCAATTTCCACCTTCCTGTGCTATGACTGGGATCGACAAATACCGGCAAATGGCTTAGTTCTTTCGCGACGGGGACTGCACTAAGATCCAAAGTGTTACGGGTATAAGTTTCAAACGTTCGTATGCCTCTTTCACAGAGAATAACCCTATAGTTTCCATTGCTAAGGAGATACTCCGCCGCCATTAACCATTCTTCAATTGTCGCCGACATTCCTCTTTTTAGCAAAACCGGCTTATCCAGCTGCCCCAGTTCTTTAAGCAATTTAAAATTTTGCATATTGCGCGCTCCAACTTGAACAATATCCGTATAGCGCGCCACGAGTTCAACAGAATGTTGATCCATTACTTCTGTGATTATGGGAAGGCCGGTTCTCTCTCTTGCTTCTGCCAAAATTTTCAGGCCCTCTTCTTCCAAGCCTTGGAAACTGTAGGGAGAAGTACGGGGTTTGTAGGCTCCCCCTCTCAAAATATCAGCGCCCCCCTGTTTCACCGCCTCGGCGGTTTGAAGATATGACTCCCTTCCCTCTACAGCACAAGGGCCGGAAATAATGACGATTTTTTCACCACCAATTTCTACGCCCCCAACTTCAAATGTGGTTTTCTCATTTTTGAAATCCCTGCTGGCCAGCATAAAAGGCTGTGACACCGGCACAATTTTTTCCACGGAAGGCATTGCCTCCAAAATACTGCACAGATCCTCACCCGGCTGGCCGATAATCCCTAAAAGCGCCCGGTACCTGTCCTTAGAACGATATACATCAAAATGCAGACTTCTTATGCTTTTCATCACCTGATCAATTTCTTCTTCAGCGGCATTGGGATTCATGACGATAACCATGAAATCTCCTCCTTACAATTTTAAATTTATTTTTCGGGGACAACATGCTTTCTAAAAAACAAAAACTTCCGTCCCCATAGGAACGGAAGTTTAGTTTTCACGCGGTACCATCCTGGTTGGGCAAAAGCCCCACTCTTTAAAGGGTACGGACTGCAGATACAAAAGCTACAACAGCCTTATACCCCCTTCCTTTTAACGGTGGAAGTTTCCGTCAAAACCTACTAACCATAAGGGCGCTACAGATAGCCCGGCAGTTATTTTTGCTGCCACCCGGTTCTTCAGCTAGCAACTCCAAAGGGAACTTCACCCGGCTGTTTTCCCGGAAGGCTTTCAGCCCACGGCCTCCCATCTCTGTGGGAAACATCACCGAACTACTTTCCTTTTTCATCGTCCTTGACTAATTTAATTAGATTAAGATTTACGTTACCACATCTTTCCCATCCTGTCAAGTACACAAGGGGACGGTCCTTCCGTGTTGTATGATTTATATAATGCAAACCTCAAATGGCAAAATGCCCTACTTGCAAACAAAGACAAAGGTTACTCCCCATTCTTTTTAAACCGATCCTGAAAAACCAACCGATTTAGCAAATAAAACCCGGCATTAGGGTGCTATCCCAAGGTATGGGCGCAGGGTACCACTGCCGGTTCGTCCATTTTGGGTATGCGCCGTTCATAGAACGTATACCAAATAAACATGAATATACCTCGCAACGCAGATGAGACTGAAATACCCAGCCACAACCCGTTTAACCCCATCCATTGAGAAAACCACCAACACAAAAACGGGCGTATAAGATTAGAAACAATGCTGCACAGGCTGGGCTGGAACGTTTGCCCGAGCCCCCGGAAAGTGCCTGAACAAGCACCCTCCAACGCCATAAACATTTGACAGCCGGCCAGGATATGCAGAAAATTGGCACCCATGTCCAGGATCATCGGTGGTTCGCGAAGAAAAAGCGAAAACAAAAACCGACCGCCTAGAAGCAAAAGCAATGTAACCAGCGCCTCCCAAATAAATAACGCAATTAGCGAAATGCGATAGCCGCGGCGTATACGTTCCCATTTGCGTGCCCCGAAATTTTGCCCCACGAAGGCGGTAATTGCCGAAGAAAAACCGCCGCCAACCAGCCAGGAAAGCGATTCTATCTGACTTCCAACGCGCTGCACGGCTACAGCGGTTCCTCCATACCATGCGGATGCCATGCCGGTTACCACCATGGCGAGCATCGTAAAAGCCCCGCTTTCTAAGGCAACGGGAAGGCTCCAGCGTATGATCTGGCCTG
>JAAZMP010000222.1 GCA_012798755.1 Bacillota bacterium | reverse complement strand
CCATGATAGCTTCTGTCTATTTGTCCTTTACTCAGTGGGACTTACTGGGGGCTCCTGAGTGGGTGGGGTTGGATAACTATCGATATTTGACTATTGATCCGCTAGTCCGGCAAGCACTAAAGGTAACAACGATATATGCAGGTCTGTCAGTACCACTTAACCTAGCTGTCGGCCTTTTTCTTGCTATCCTACTAAACCAGAAAATCCGGGGACTATCTCTATATCGAACAGTCTATTACTTGCCATCAATTTCATCAGGTGTGGCGGTATCTATTCTGTGGCTATGGATATTTAACTCAGATTTCGGGGTTCTAAACGGCATACTAGCTCGCTTTGGAATAGGTCCTGTTAACTGGCTCACCGATCCAAACATGGTCATTATCTCCTTTGTTATTATGAACGTTTGGGCGGCCGGTGGAAGTATGCTGATTTTCTTAGCGGGTCTTCAGGGGATCCCCACAGAACTCTATGAGGCTGCAGAGGTAGATGGGGCTAACTGGTGGATTAGGCTATGGCGCGTCACTTTGCCGTTGATGTCACCCGTAATCTTCTTTAATCTTGTTACAGGTCTAATAAGAGCTCTTCAGATCTTTACTCAAAGCTATATTATGACTGGGGGAGGCCCACATAACTCCAGCCTTTTCTTCGTTCTTTATTTATACAAGAACGCCTTTGAGTTTTTCGATATGGGCTATGCATCGGCACTCGCCTGGGTACTGTTCGCCTATATTCTAGCTCTAACACTATTGGTAATGCGATCATCTGAAGCATGGGTCTTTTATCAAGGATCCCTGAAAGGAAGGTAATCAATGGGCAGCCTTCATTATTTCTCTACCCTTAAGTCGTCGCAAAAACGCATGGAAACGCTAGGTAAGCTGCTCACCCATCTCATTCTCATCTGTGGAGCGATAGTAGTAATGATCCCCTTTGCCTGGATGTTATCTACCGCTCTTAAGCGACCTAGTGAAATATTCCGGTTCCCTCCTCAGTGGATTCCATCAAAACCCCAGTGGCACAATTTCGTGATCGCCCTGACAGCCTATCCCTTCGGGAACTTCCTTAAGAATACACTGATTATCACTACATTATCGACGGTTGGAACAGTCCTTTCTTGCAGCATGGCCGGTTTCGCTTTCGCACGATTGCGCTGGCCTGGCCGAGACCTTTTCTTTCTGATTCTGCTTACCACCATGATGCTACCAACTCAGGTGACTTTGGTGCCGGAATTCATACTATTTCGATGGCTAGGCTGGGTGAACACCCACTGCCCATTATTCATACCAGCGTGGTTTGCAAGACAGCCCTTCTATGTCTTCCTAATGCGGCAGTTCTTCATGACTATCCCTCTAGAACTAGATGATGCTGCCAAGATTGATGGTGCTTCTTACTTAACTCTCTTTACCAAGATACTGTTACCCATGGCGAAACCAGCAGTGGGAATAGTGGCCATTTTGTTCTTCCAGTTCAAATGGGATGAGTTTTTTGGGCCACTTATCTATTTGCACGATCAGCGTCTCTTTACCCTCGCCTTAGGGTTGAGAGCTTTCCAAGGAGGGCAATATGGTTCGGATTGGAACCTAATGATGGCGGCATCTTTGGTGTTCATGATTCCATTGCTGGGGACTTTCTATTTTGCCCAAAAAAGATTTGTTCAAGGCATTGTTGTGACTGGAATTAAGGGGTGATAGGGTAAGTCAATGAGAACTATATTGATCACAGGATCTAGTGCCTATAGTGCCGTTTTTTCACCATTACTATTGCTCTGAAAGGGGAGATACAATGGCGGAGCGCTATAATGTTATCGTTATTATGACTGATCAACAGCGAGCTAACTTATTTTCGACGGAAGGCTTCCCAGAAGCGATTACTCCGACGCTGGACTCCATGACTGACAACGGAGTCGGTTTTGAGAATGCCTACACCAGTACTCCCATCTGTGCTCCAGCACGGGAAAGCCTTTTAACCGGGCGTTTTCCCCGGGTTACAGGTATACGAACCAATGATGCCATTGAGCAATCCCGCTACGGGATAGATCTTATGCAGTGGTCACGGGAACTTGGGTATCAAACAGCTTTGATCGGCAAGAACCATTCCCATCTTACCGAGTCAGACGTGGATTTTTACCGACCATACAGCCATGATTATGGCCCCGAACGCCCAGGCAAAGAAGAGATTGATAGAAAGTTCAATGATTTTATGGCAGAGTTGGCCCATGGTGTATGTACTGAGCCAACACCATTTCCCCTAGACTGCCAGTACCCGGTCCGCATCGTGGATGATACCATCGATTGGTTGGGATCCTGTGGCAGTCAACCATTTACTCTGTGGATGTCGCTATCTGAGCCCCACAACCCATATCAGGTTCCTGAACCCTATTTCGATATGTTCCCTGCTGACACAATGCCTCCAGTTGATGATGCCGAAATACTTGAGAGCAAATCATATCCATGGCGTTTCTCAAAGAAGCTGATCGAAAAACACTATCCAAATCGCCGGGATCTTATTGCCAGATATCGTTCAAATTATCTTGGTATGCTGCGGTTGATCGATGATCAGATCCTCCGACTACTAAATTTCCTAGATGAAGCATCCCTTAGTGAGCGGACGATTCTAGTTTTCCTGTCAGACCATGGGGACTTCGTCGGAGAGTATGGCCTTTTGCGCAAGGCGGTACCCATACCGGAATGCCTTGCCCGGATTCCAATGATTTGGAAAGGACCAGGAATTGAAGGAGGTATGTTATCCACCCCTATCGTCTCAATAGTTGATGTCTTCCCTACCATATGTGAAGCACTAGGACAGGAGATACCTATCTGAGTTCAAGGTCGAAGCCTCTGGCCAATCTTAACTGATAAACCTTATCCTGAAAGAGAGTTCGCCAGTATGTTTGTGGAACAGAGTCTAGGTGGGCTACCTGAGGACGAAACTTCTAGCAAAGACTTACTCGAGCAATGGCCACAAATCTTGCGCACCCGAACGGGAAATATGAGTTTTGATGAAGTCAATTTCGTTAATATGCGGGGAAGCATCAAGATGGTCCGAAAAGGGCCATGGAAACTAGTCTATGATCTCTTTAGAGGCTGTGAGTTGTACAACCTAAGTGAAGATCCCCGTGAGATAAACAACTTGATTGATGACCCTAGGTATGACTCAATCACAGTGGAACTAAAGGAAGAACTGCTTCGATGGTTGATTCGAACAGAAGATGAGTTGCCTTTGCAGCGCTGGAGCATTAGGCGTCCACCCCACAACTGGTACTGGGAGTAGAGACAACCCTGTAGGTATTCATAGCCTTATCACGAGTAATGGCGGCGAACACTATTCGCCGCCATTTTACTTATACATAAATTGAAACCACTCTAGATCAGCTCATTAACCCATCAACTCGTTGATCTTCTGCTCAATCATTTCCTTGGAATGTAGCCCCACCATCCGATCTACTGGCTGACCATTGATAAAAAACGCTAATGTAGGAATACTGAGAATCCCGTACTGCCCCGCTATCCGCTGAGCACCATCCACATTGAGCTTACCGACGGTAATCTCTCCAGCATATTCCTCGGCCAACTCTTCGACAAGGGGTGCCAACCGACGGCAGGGACCACACCATTCCGCCCAAAAGTCCACCAGCACTATGCCCTCGTTCTTTAAAACCTCGGTGTCAAAATTCTCTTCAGTAAACTCTTTAATCAGATCACTTGCCATATCCGAACCTCCATCTCTGCTATGCCCT
>JAAZMP010000174.1 GCA_012798755.1 Bacillota bacterium | reverse complement strand
GATGGCAGCATTCAAACCAAGCAGATTGGTCTGTCCGGCAATTTTTTTAATAAATTGCGTAATTTTATCTGCTTTCTTGTTTTCGGTTTGTACTCCGGACACAAATTCCAGGATTTCAGCACTGGCGCTGGCCACATCCTGAATTCCATCGGATATCTGACTTAAAGTGGCAGAAATCTGGGAAAGGGCATCAGATAAGCCTTTAGAGATTTCACGGATTTCAATTTGTTGTTTCAAACTTTTGGCCATAGCAAAAGCCCCTGTTATTTGATCATTATCTTCCTTTATTGGGATAACATTGGAACTAAAAGAAACGCCGAAAACTTCTTTGGGTAAAATTTCTGAAATAGGTTTTCCGGATTCTAAAACCCTAAGGATTGTGTCACCCTCGGAAATGGGATCACCGAGTTTGGCATCAATATTTATCCCTTCAACAAGGGAACCGATATAACACTTTCTATCGCTTAGGGCCAAAATATGATCCTCTGTCAAACAAGAACTTACCAAAGGCATAATGATATCAAAAGCCTCCAGAACCTTATCGATTTTTTTTTGGTTCATTTTCTTTTCCCCTTTTTAAAAAAATAATTTTGCCTCTTTTCCTAATATAGCCACTTCCTCATATATTCTTTATTCTACATATACCTTCTTTTTCCTCCATCTAATATTTAAAGAATCAAAAAGTATGTCCTTTTGTAATACTGTTCAATTGACAGTAAAAAACAAAAAAGGAACATACTTTTTGCCTGTAAGCTATCTTGCAATTCTATTTGGAAAAGGCCTGCTTCCGGTTATCCCAAGCAGGCCTTTTTCAGTTAACCGCTTTTTTCTGACAAAGCCAGGTTTGATTCCTGTTCCCTCTCCCGCAACTTGAAACGCTGTATTTTCCCCGTTGCGCTTTTGGGCAGCTCGGCTACTATTTCAATCCAACGTGGATATTTAAATTTAGCGAGTCTATCCAGCGCCCATCTTTTCAGTTCCTCAACCAATTCTGCTGAACCAGTGATTCCCTTACTTAGAACCACGTAAGCCTTGGGCTTAATCAAGCCTTTGTGATCGGCATAGCCTACCACTGCACATTCCAAAACCGCCGGGTGTTTGTTTAAACAGTTTTCCACTTCGACCGGCGACACCCAGATACCGCCGACTTTCAGCATGTCATCTCCCCTGCCTGCACACCAATAGTAGCCATCCTTGTCTGTGTAGTATTTATCCCCGGTATCCAACCATTCGCCTTTCATCGTCGTGCGGGTCTTTTCCAATTTACGCCAGTAATGCTGGGCAGCACTGTTTCCTTTCACTAACAGAGTGCCTATTTCCCCATCTGTCACTTCCTGTTCGTTTTCATCGACTATTTTTAATTCATATCCGGGAACCGCCTTCCCTGTGGAGCCGGGCCTGATATCGCCGGGCCGATTGGATACAAACACATGCAGCATCTCTGTAGAACCAATGCCATCTAAAATATCAATTCCAAAACGTTCTTTCCAGCGGTAATAAATATCTTCCGGCAGGGCCTCCCCCGCCGATACACATATTCTTACAGAGGACAGCTCGTGATCGCCGCTAAAACTCGGTTTTCTGCTTTCCTCTTTGTCCTGGCGTTCTTTGTACTCAAGCATCTGCCCGTAAAGAGTAGGCACGCCAAAAAAAACCGTGGGCCGAAAACGTTCAAGATGGTAAAATACCCTTTCGGGGGTAGGGCGGTCGCGGTTTAAAACTGCAGCAGCTCCGACTGACATGGGGAAAAACATTCCATTGCCGATACCATAGGCAAAAAACAGTCTCGCTGCCGAAAAACAGATATCGTCTTCCGTCAGCCCCAGGACACCCTTGGCAAAATTTTCTGAGGCCACTACCGGGCTGTACTGGCAGTGTACAGCACCTTTTGGAGGGCCGGTGGAACCTGAACTGTAAAGCCAAAAACCTACGTCATCTTTTGTCGTATATTCCGCCTCTAAATTTGGCGAAGCTTTTTTGTATTTTTGTTTGAAAGGTATCAGTGCTTCGTCTTCGGCGATAACGATCAAATCCCGCAGGTAAAAAAGATCCCCCTTTATGGCGCTCACAAGCGGCAGGAGTTCTTCTGATACAACAAGTGCTTTGGCTCTGCTGTCATTAAGCAAGTACTCATAATTGTCCGGGGTAAGCATCGTATTTATAGGAATAGGTATAGCACCGATCTTTACAGCACCCCAAAACACGGAATAAAATTGGGGCTCGTCAAGCATAAGCATCATGATACGATCGTCAATGCGCAGCCCCAGATCATGAAAAGCGTTACCTGTTTTGTTGGCCATTTCCCGGATATCGTTATAAGTATAGTTTCGTTTTTCAGTGTAAATGGCAGTTTTTGTACCCTTTCCCCGGCGGATATTTCTCTCCAGGAAATAATCTGCCGCATTAAAAAAATCTTGATTTTTCATTTGATCACCCCACATGTTGTAGTTATTAAAATACCGTTCTACAGTTATACAATGCAAGATGGATGCCAATTTGACATGTAATTCTCTAAAGCACGATGGTATGGTGATCTAAAGCCACTATAACATCTTTACGGTTTTTGAATAATATTTAGGATTCAGCTCATTTATGAAAACTTATGCTAAAATAATTGCAAGATTGAAATGTGTGCCAATATCCTCTATTCTTACAACGCTAACTTGGATATAAAAAAAGTGGTTTCCGCAAGAAACCACCTGGGTTTTCGTTAAACCAAGCAATATAGATATATTGTCAATTTAAACATGTTGTGGATTCCAAAGATCTTTCGCTAACGTTTAGAAGGACAGCATGATAGCAACCTTTATCCCCTGTTTTTGTCTTTTAGCTTTCTGGAAAGGCTGGAGGAGCTTATTTCAAGCATTTCTGCCGCCTCTTTTTGATTTTTGCTTCGTTCAATGGCTTTGGTAATTACCGCTAACTCAAAATCTTTGGTCATTTCTCTTAGGGGTGCAATTTTGTGTACCGTAAAACGCTTGCCTGGCAGATCGGGGTGAAACCTATGGTAAGGAGCGGGAAGATCGGCTATCCGGATTGTATTTTCCGGGCCTACGATCAACAGCCGTTCAACCAAATTGGCCAGCTCCCGGACATTGCCCGGCCAGGGATAGCAATACAGATGCTTGATTACGTCCAAGCTTATTTCTTTATTGTCCAGCGCATACTTCTTTTGAAACTTGTTCTGAAAATAGGTAAAAAGTGCGGGGATTTCTATTTTGCGATCGCGCAAAGGGGGGATTTCCAGGGGAACAACATTGAGGCGAAAATATAGATCCTCCCGGAATTTACCCTCTGCCACCATCGTCTGCAGGTTTCTGTTTGTTGCCGCCACAATACGCACATCTACAGGAATCGCCTCCGTCCCGCCAACCCTAAATGTACACTTATCTTGTAGTACATTCAAAAGTTTTGGTTGTACTTCCAGGGGCAGCTCGCCAATTTCGTCAAGAAAAAGGGTTCCCCCGCTGGCAAGTTCGAAATATCCTTTTTTGCCATTTTTTAAAGCGCCGGTAAAAGAACCCGGCTCATAGCCAAAAAGTTCCGCTTCTACCAGGTTAACAGGTATAGAGGCGCAATTTATTTTGATAAAGGGCCCGCCTTTCCTTGTCGGGCTGCGATTATGAATGAAATGGGCAAATAATTCCTTGCCCACACCTGTTTCGCCGTAAATTAATACCGTAGAGTCAACCTTGCTTAAGCTGGTGGCCAGGTTTATAATTTTTTCCATAATATTGCTGCTATAGACCAGTTCATAGCGCCTATACCGGCTGTCAATATGTACTGTTTTGTAATTTTCCAAAGCATCAAGGTTTTTGCTTTCCCACGAAAAATGTTCCTCCCGATCATGCTGCGCAAAATCCCTAATATTACAGATCACACCATCGGGCCTGCCCGCGGGATTGTAAACAAGTGCCGAAGTTGCCATTACCCTTTTTCCGGTAATGCTTCTTACTTCCCCTGCCACGGTGCTCTTTTTTTGAATAGCTTCCATGGCGGTGGATCTGTTTATCATTTTTTTCTTGAGCAAAGTCTCCATACTTCCAAATTCAGGTAAATTAAGGCCAACTAAAGGAGCGGTGGCCGGATTGCAATAAAGAAGCCTCCCTTGGACATCGGTAATAAAAAAACCATCGTTGGAATACTCCAGTAGATCCGTCGGATTAAAAGCGCCGCTGATTTTCAAGAGCATCCCCCATTCATTCTAAGATTGATAATTAATAATTGTGCGAACATTATAACATAAATCGCCATGCTTTTCAATTTTCGAGGGAGCTGAACTTTGCCGTTGTTCTGGGATAATATTGCTCTTGTAAGGCAAGAAACTGCTATTACAAAGACAGAAAAACTATATTCGGGCGAATATATTGTAATTCCTAAAAGCAATCAGGCAGCTGCAAGGTCTTTGGCTTGGCTGGCTACAGGCAAATTTTGTAAAAAATACAAGGCCTCATCCAAGGTTTTTACGGATACAACTTTTAGGCGGGATGCCGCTTGGAGTGCGTCTTCAAAGTTTTCTTCGGGCACAAGAAAATATTCTATGCCTGAATTTTCGGCGGCGATCACTTTTTGCTTTACACCGCCGATGCTGCCTATTTCTTCATTAATGCTTATCGTTCCCGTTCCGGCAATTTTATGCCCGCCTGTCAAATTACCGGGGAGCAGCCTATCTAGAATCTCCAAAACAAACATCATCCCGGCTGAGGAGCCGACAACCGGCCCTGTTTCAATGTCAATTTCCAGGGGTAAAATGGGCTGCCGGTTTAAGGTACGGATATAAATACCCAGGGCAGCCTTATGGGGTTCATCCTGGCTGGAGGTAGTCAAAACCTCTACTTCTTTGGTTGTTTCGTTATGTTGGAGGGTGATCCTTATTCTCTGCCCCGCTTCCTGTCTTTGAACGTACTCGACTACCTCCTCCGCCAGGCTAATGCTTCGGCCTTCGACAGCTTTGATAACATCTCCTTTTTGCAATATACCTCTGGAAGGGCTGTCATCCATAAGGTCTACTACTTCTACACCGTCACTGACGATAGGGACTTCATATCCGGCCCGCCGCAGTGCAATTACCCGGGCCAGATCTTTGCTTTCCTGCATCCAGTCTTCCATCAATTTGCCGTATTCTTCTGGAGACATATCCGGGGGAATAACCGTGGAAATAGGGCGGATATCCAAATGTGGGTTGCAGATGCCGTAAAGATAGGTCCATAAATTAGCATGATGCTGTGTCACTGTCACCATGAAAAACTGCCCCTCTTTTTTTCTTGGTTCCCCTTCAACCCGGACTAAGCTGCCCAGCTCTTCGGCCAAGCCAGGCCTTACCAGATAATAATCTGTCTGTATGCAAAAGCCCAACAAGGCAATGACAAGCAAAACAACAGCATAATTTAAAAACCTACGCAAAAGCAACCCCACCTTTAAATGACATCAGGGGGCAGGAAAACGCCGGATCTTCCTGAAAATGCATGCCAAGAGCGTTTTCAAGCCTGTGCCACCAAAAATAACAGGCATCCTTGTGTACCGTCAAATAGCGTTTTTTTCCTTCAAGGCTTCGTCAAGGTAGCCGAAAAATTCGTCAGTTTTTTCCCTGGGCGGTTTTGTCAACAAGCTAACGACAATGAAAAGGACTGTAGCAATAATACCACTCCAGACGCCGGGCCACCAGCCCAAGGGGAAAATATCGCTAAACTGGAAAAAAAAGGCGACAAAACCACCTGCCAGGATGCTGGTAATAGCACCGGCAGCAGTACCTCTTTTCCAAAAGAAGGTGCCAATCAGTGCGGGAACCATGACCAGAAGTCCTGCAGAAGAAGCTACGGACAAAACAACAATGAGCCCCAGGCGGAGACTGGCAAAAAAGAAAATGGCTACTGCAAATAACGGTACAAATATCTTGCCCACCATAAGTTCCTGATCTTCATCTGCATCCGGTTTTAGCCTTTTGAACACGTCGCGGGAAACCATGGAAGAAAGTGTCAGGATAATGGAGTTTACCGTGGAGATGGCCGCTGCCGTGATTCCCAACATAACGATAAGGGCAACCCCCTTGGGAACAATTTCCAAAGCCAAGAGGCTCGGTGTGGCGGCATCGGCATCAGCCAAACCAGGCAGTAGCACCCGCGCAGAAAAACCCCAGGTGATAGAGATCAGCGTGTATATAAAGCCGAAGATCATAAACCCCATCACCATCGTCCTCATGTGTTTTAACGACTTAGGGATAAAAAGACGCTGGCTTACTTGCGGATTGGAGAGGCAGAAAAAAAACCAGGGCATACTCAGCCCGATAAAGCTATGGGGATTAAAATATCCCGGCGTTCCCGGTCCCGGCATGGTAAGCCATTGGGGATAGTTTGTTTCCAAGGCGCTGAAAAGGCCGCCAAATCCGCCAAACCCCCGGTAAACAATCAGCACAACGGAAAACAGTGCTATGGTGAGCATCACCAGCGCCTGCATGGAATCTGTCCAGGCCACCGCTCTCATACCGCCAATCCAGGCCCAGCTAACTGCAAAAACAGTTGCCACAATGAGGCCGGCCACAAAAGGGATCGCACCTCCGGAAAGGCCTCCCATGAGGGTTCCGATACCTACCAATTGAACCGCGCTGTATGGAATGAGAAAAATAATAGCAGCTATGGCGGCAATGGCACCTAAAAGTTTGCTTTGATAGCGATCCGCCAGCATCTCCATGGGGGTAATATAGTTATATTTTTTGCCTACAAGCCAAAAACGGGGGCCAAAAAAAGCTACCAGGACCAGGCCCGATAAGTAGATCAATTCAAAACCCAGGGCTCCTACCCCGCCCGCATAGGTAAGGCCGGCCAGGCCCACCAGCATAAAAGCGCTATAAGTCGTGGCGCTGTAAGTAAGTGCTGCAACAATACCTCCGATAGCCCTGTTGGCCAGAAAAAATTCGGAAAGTCCCCGCCCCATACCCCGGCGCGCCCGAAGCGCCACAATGGTCCCCAGGATAAAATATAAGATTATGACTGCATAAATTGTTGTTGCGTTCATTTTATTCCCTCCATTGGCTGGTAATGATACCTACGCTGATTATGGCAACAATAGCAAAAATGCTCCAGAAAAGAAAGGCCCCATAAAACTTGGGGAGGTTGCTAAACAAATAATATGGCAGAATAAAAGCCGCCAAAACAATAACGACGAAAAATATTACCCAAAATTTTCTTTGTTGATCTAAAGACATAGCCTCTCATCCTTTCTAAATTATTCCTGCCCCTGATTCGATTACATTATTAATATACATGTGTATATACATTTGTCAAGTCCTATTTGAATTATTTTCCGTCTGGCGCATAGGTCTATTAATGCCGCTTTTATACTATAAATATATAAAATCGTTTGGGAGTAAGATGCAGTGGATAAAAATTTCAAAGAAAACGCTTTTCAATACTATCTTCCCGGAATTATCGCAGTCGCCATAACCATCGCCATGCTGCTGTTCCCGGAAGAAGCTTTTGATGCTGCACTAAATGGCTTGTCTGTCTGGTGGAACATTGTTTTTCCAGCTCTTTTGCCTTTTTTTATCTTTTCCCAGGTGCTTATCGGGCTGGGCGTCGTCCATTTTCTTGGCATTTTATTGGAACCGGTGATGCGCCCGGTCTTTAACATCCCGGGAACAGGCTCTTTTGTTATGGCTATGGGGCTGGCTTCGGGCTTTCCCATCGGTGCTGTACTTACAGGTAAGCTGCGCCAACAGCAGCTATGCAGTAAGGTTGAGGCTGAACGTCTGATCAGTTTCGTTAATACCGCTGATCCTTTATTTATGTTCGGGGCAGTAGCCGTAGGCATGCTCAAGGCACCGCATACCGGTTTTATCATCGCTGCGGCACATTATCTTTCCAGTATTTCTTTGGGTTTTATCATGCGTTTTTATAAAAGGGGACAACATTTAGGCCAACGTTTTACAGGCGATGGAAAAAGGAAACAAAAAAACATCTTTACTCACGCCCTTCAGGCAATGGTTGAAGCACGGAAAAAAGACAGCCGCCCGATCGGGCGGCTGCTGGGGGATTCTATTAAGGATTCTGTTAACACTCTTTTGCTTGTTGGGGGATTTATCATACTATTTTCCGTAATTATCCGCATGCTGGATCTGGCGGGAGCTGTAACCTTTTTGGCTTTGGGTTTCTCTCGTATTCTTTCTCTGGCAGGATTGGATACTGCCCTTTCCCCGGCTTTTGTCAGCGGCCTTTTTGAAATTGATTTAGGCTGCCAGCTTATCGGAACCGTACAGGGGGTCACGGTGGATCAAAAAGTTATTGCTGTAAGCGCGATCATTGCTTGGAGCGGGCTATCCGTCCATGCTCAGGTGGCAAGTCTTATCAGTTCTACCGATATAAGTATTTTGCCTTATGTCTGTGCCAGGGTACTTCATGCTCTGCTGGCCGGTCTTTACTGTCTACTTCTTCTTGGCCCCTTGGGCTTTCCGGTACTGTTGGATTCAAGAATCATACCGGTTTTCCAGCAAACCGTTCCTTTGAAAAGCCTGCCCCACTGGTATGCAGGAACTGTCTTTTTGGGTAAACGTTTCTTGGTTATTATCGCTGTTTTACTGGTAGTTTCTATGCTTGTATACTGCTTTGAAAAACTTAAAATAAAAACAAAAAAAACAGATCTCAGGCGTTATTAGCATGCAAGGTGATCTTATCGCAGATCATCTTATGAACTCGGGAAGGTACCATGGAACTTATATCCCCACCATAACCGGCGACCTCTTTAACAATGCTGGAACTGACAAAGGAATATTTGTTATTGGTCATCATAAACATTGTTTCCACATGGCGGTTTAGTTTTCTATTCACCAAAGCCATCTGAAATTCAAATTCGAAATCAGATATAGCCCGTAAACCTTTGATGATAATTGAAGCATTTCGTTTTTTGGCATAATCTACTAAAAGCCCTTTAAAAGAGTCCACTTCGACATTGCCAAAATCACTTATGGTACTTTTAAGCATTTGCACTCTTTCCTGCATAGAAAACATTGCCTTTTTTCTGGGGTTTTCCAGAACGACTACAGTTAAATGATCAAACACTTTGCTGGCTCGTTCGATAATATCGAGATGGCCATTCGTTACAGGATCGAAGCTGCCTGGACAGATGGCTTTTCTCAATTTAAAACTGCCTCCCTTCAATAATCCTTCTCTATTAGTTATTGTTTTTATAGTCTTTAAAAATTGTTAAGATCTCTTGTTTTTCACTTTCAAAAAAACCAGTGCAGTATCTCCATAAACTTTTCTTTTCCAGAATAGTAAAGGGATCTTTTTCAGCCATGCTTCCTCTTCCGCCGCCCGCTTGTCTCTTTCTACAACAATTATGCCTCCGTTATTTACCAAGTTTTTACTATACAGTGTATCTAATATTTTTGCTATACCTTGGTATTTATAAGGAGGATCGATGTAGACTACATCAAATTTCCCGCTTTTCCTTTCCAGCACTTTTAGAGCCTTAAAAATATCATACGCTAAAACTGTTGCAAATTCCTGCATATCTGTCCTAAAAATATTTTGCCTGAGCGTTTGGATAGTGTGTTTATCCTTTTCCACAAAAACTGCTCTTTCAGCCCCCCTGCTTAGTGCCTCCAAGCCAATGTTTCCTGTTCCCGCAAAAAGATCCAGAAAGCCGGCATCTCCAATGGAGTCGCCTACTATGTTAAAGAAAGCTGTCTTAACTTTGACGGAGGTCGGTCTTAATTTCCTTCCACACGGAGATTTTAAAATCCTGCCTTTTGCAGAACCGGCCACAATCCTCATGCGCGTCTCCTTTAAAAAGGCATTATTGTTAATATAATGGTGGTAGTTTACCATTATATTTCCTAAAAAGCAAACCATATGGTAAATATTGGATGATATTATATCTTATGTTAAAAGAATAAATTACACGAAAATGCACATAATATTATTGCATCAACAATATTCCCCATAAGCTCTTCCTCCGGTTTCTCCTCTCCCAACCCCTATGAGCAGAAAAAATTGTTTTTCGCTCATAGGGGGTTTTTTTGGATAAAAAAATGTTTTTAGGGGAAAATAAAAGCATAAAAAAATAGCGGGCTTTTAAAAGCCCGCTATCAGGGGAAAGTTTTACAGGAACTCGTTGGTACCTACAGGTGATTTGGGAGCAGGCTGAGCGGTAAGTTGGGAAGCTTGAATGGTACCGTTAGCCAGCTGGTCTTCCACCTGTTGAATCATCTTCCTTACCATGTAGCCGCCAACATAACCGTTCTGACGGGAAGTCAGTTCACCTTTATCAACTTCTTGGTAATTTGTCAATCCGATTTCGTTGGCAATCTCAAGCTTAAAATCCTCCAAAGCTTGCTGCGCTGCAGGAACTAACACCCTGCTACGTCCAGCATTTCTACGTCCGATAGGCATTTACTTTTTCACCTCCTTGGTGAGAATCTACGCTTATTATTTCTCAGGAGGCTACTTATATACTTAGAAGTTTCTCCTAAAATTATAATATTATTTCCTGTTTACAACAAAAAAATTCCTTAATAGCTTGATTTTTTCAAGGAAGTTCGAAATTTATTAAAATAAATTTAAAAAAATACCTTTTTTGCCAGATTTTTTTCTGTTTTTAACTCTAAACTTAAGAAATGATCTGATATTTTTTGGTTAAACGCAGGACCATCGGTTTTCAAATTGTCTTATTGCCAAGCGGTCGGTTAAATATCAAGCTTTTTTCTTGTTTAAAAAAAAGAAGTATGTTAAAATAAATACTGCTTGCTTTTACAGAGGAGGTGGGAAAATGGCCAGTAGATGTTTTTTTTGCGGAAAGGAAAAAAGGAGCGGTTTTCAAATAAGCCATTCACATATTAAGAGCAAACGTACCTGGAAACCAAACATTCAAAAGGTCAGGGCTATCGTCGATGGTGTTCCCCGGAGGATTAAAGTTTGCACACGGTGTTTGAAATCAGGCAAAGTTAAAAGGGCCATCAACGCATAGCTAACACACAATATATGGGGTTCCAAAAAAGCAAAAAAAAAGCGCAGTGAAAGTGCGCTTTTTTGTTTATGTTTCAGCGGTTTTGGGATCCTCTTCTTAGTTGCCTTTGCTCAGGAATCCCTTCAGTATATAACTTATAAATTTGGGAACCTTGATTATATAAAACCTCATTGTTGCTCCTCCTCTTAAGTAAATTATGAATTGGCCGTAAGCCTAAAAATGGTTTACCATGTACAAACGCCAGCCCATCCAAATTAAAAGAAAACCCAAAAACAGGGGCCATAGGTACAGGGGCAGTGTGTTTACAACAAGGGCTATGCCGGCAACGGCAACAAAAACACCGCCGCATTTTCGTAAAAAAGAATTTAAACGCATCCTTCTCAAAAAAACACCCCGCTTTCCGGTTTATTGTTAGTATATTCAAGCGGGGGAGAAAGGTTAATTTTTAATATTTTAATTGTTGTTATTTAAAGGAAGGTTGAGGACGCAGGGGAATTCCTTGGTTTTTAAGTTCATAGTAGATAAGCACGAAAGTCAGTAAAAAAGCCAAAAAATCGCTTAAGGGGCGGGCGGACCAGAAGCCTGT
This sequence comes from Bacillota bacterium, assembly GCA_012798755.1. Lineage (GTDB taxonomy): Bacteria > Bacillota > Dethiobacteria > DTU022 > UBA8154 > UBA9862. Next base: position 2,947 of record JAAZMP010000174.1, on the reverse strand, counting down.
CAGGCCGTAAAGATTTGTCATTATCAATATAAAAGGAATGTAGAGCATGACTTCCCGTAAAAGCGATAAGAGCAGCGAAGGAATGCCTTTGCCGATGGCTTGGAAAAAAGTGCTGGAAACAATCTGTGGTGCGATGCATGGGAACATGACCACCATAATACGCATGGCATAGCTGCCCATCTCCAGCAGTTCTTTTTCCTTACTGAAAATGCCCAGGAAAAAGGAGGGTGCCAGGAAAAGGATCACACCGGCCAGGGTAATTATAACAGTGCCAATGGCAGCGCTTTTTAAGAGAGCCTCTCTGATACGTTTTAACTTTTTGGCTCCAAAATTGAAACCTATGATCGGCAAAAGACCCTGCGAAATACCTATAACGGGCATTATAGCAAACATCTGGAGGCGGAAAGCAAGCCCCATCACAGCGATGGGAATGTGCCCGAAATTCGCCAGGACGATGTTGGCTATTATCAAAGACACGTTGTTGGAAAATTGGAGAATCATGGCCGGGAAACCAATTTTATAAATATTTAAGACCGTTTTCCAACGAAGCTTGAGGTTGGTAAAGTGAAACCTTAAAATGCTTTTGCCCGAAATATAATGGTGGAGCATCATGGCAATGCCTACGATCTTTGCCAATACCGTGGCCACGGCGGCGCCTTTTATCCCCATTCCCAAAAGAAAAATGAATATGGGATCCAACACAATGTTGGATATCGCGGAAATAATCATTACATTCATGGAAAATACGGGTTTTCCTTCGGCGCGGACGATGTTATTTAAAACCATGATTAGAAAAAACATTACCGAACCGCTGGTAATAACGATCAGATAATCTTTTGTAAGTCCAATTATATCCGGTGTTGTTCCCAAAAAAACCAGCAAGGGCCGCAAATAGTAATAGCCAGCAGCGGCAACAACCGCACCGAATATCAGTGCCAGCGTGATAACCTGCCCCAGTGCGTTTTCCGCTTCTTTTTTATCGCCTGCTCCTAAGGAACGTGAAATTAATGAAGCGGCCCCTATTCCGCTGCCAACACCGATCGCCCCCAGCAGCATCTGCAAAGGAAAGGCTACGGAAAGGGCGGCAATGGCTTCGCTGCCCAATCTTCCAACGAAAATAGTATCTACGATATTGTAAGTAGCCATTACCAGCATGCCTATGATCGCTGGCAGGGAAAAGCGAACCAAAAGCGTTGTTATCTTTTCTTCTCCCATCTGTGCCGAGCTGTTCTGCAGCGAATTGTTTTGTGCGGCACTTCTGTTTTGTACTTGATCGTTTGGCATCTAAAAACCAGGCCCCCATTGGCAATAATTGTAAAAGGTATTTTGTTCGCAAGTTCAATTATAACATAATTATGATAATTTGTAGCTATAAAAAAAAGAGTACCTCCTGGTATTGTTTGTTTTAAAGATCCTTCGCTATCGTTCAGGATGACAATAGCGGAGGTGTTTTATAAAACAATGCTTTTTTAGCGGTTTCAGATTTATATCCCATACTATTTTTGGCAGGTATGGTTTTACCCCTGTATTAGAACAATGGCTTAAAGGCCGCGCGGCCTTTAAGCCATTGTTCTTTTTTGCCTGGTGCCCGTGGGCGGATTCGAACCGCCACGTCCTTGCGGACAATAGATTTTGAGTCTATCACGTCTGCCAGTTCCATCACACGGGCGTGGTGGGCGAAGTAGGATTTGAACCTACGGCTCCCTGCTTGTAAGGCAGGTGCTCTCCCCCTGAGCTATTCGCCCTTTAGTATAATGGTGACCCCTAGGGGATTTGAACCCCTGCTGCCAGCTTGAAAGGCTGGTGTCCTCACCGATTAGACGAAGGGGCCAAAAAACAAAAAAAACTAAGTTGGTGGGCCCACCAGGACTTGAACCTGGAACCAACCGGTTATGAGCCGGTAGCTCTGCCATTGAGCTATGGGCCCAGATAAGTGGCTCCCCAGGCAGGATTCGAACCTGCAACCTACCGGTTAACAGCCGGTCGCTCTACCGTTGAGCTACTGAGGAATGCCCTTTGCGGACATATAGTATTATAACTGATCTGCAAACTGCAGTCAAGTCTTTAACGCAGGAGAATTTGCAGCCGTTCCGGTTGTGCGCAGGGCGTGCCATTAGCTGCCAGGTTGCCGTTCTTGGCCGGCTTGGGCTTCTAAGGCTTTTTGTTGTATCCAAAATGACAGGCTGCACAGGACAATCCCAAAAATTTTTATTCCAGATAATCCTTGAGACGCTTGCTGCGCATGGGGTGTCTTAGTTTGCGCAAGGCTTTGGCTTCTATCTGCCTGATACGTTCTCTGGTTACACCAAAAACCTGGCCTACTTCCTCCAATGTACGGGTACGACCGTCATCAAGACCAAAACGCAGACGCAAAACCCTTTGTTCCCGGGGCGTTAGAGTATCGAGTACATCCTCCAGCTGTTCCCGGAGAAGTTCAAAAGCAGCGGCATCGGCCGGTGCCTGAACATCTTGGTCCTCGATAAAATCACCCAAATGGCTGTCGTCTTCTTCACCGATTGGCGTTTCTAAAGAAACAGGCTCCTGGGCAATTTTTAATATTTCCCGGACTTTTTCCACGCTGATGTCCATTTCCGAGGCAATTTCTTCCGGGCTTGGTTCCCTGCCTAGCTCTTGGACAAGCTGCCGGGAAACCCTGATGAGCTTGTTGATCGTTTCCACCATGTGTACAGGGATCCGGATTGTGCGGGCCTGATCGGCAATAGCTCTGGTAATAGCCTGTCTAATCCACCAAGTAGCATAGGTGCTAAATTTATAGCCTTTGCGATAATCAAATTTTTCCACGGCTTTTATAAGTCCCAGATTGCCTTCCTGTATAAGATCGAGAAAAAGCATTCCCCGGCCCACATATTTTTTGGCGATGCTTACTACCAAACGCAAATTGGCTTCGGCCAGGTTTCTTTTGGCCACCTCATCGCCTTTTTCCATC
>JAAZMP010000173.1 GCA_012798755.1 Bacillota bacterium | reverse complement strand
CCTTCAACAGGAGTGTATTAATTTCATTTGGAGAACCTCAGAAGTCGGTCGAAGTTTGCGGCGGGGAAAAGAACCATAAGAAGAATAGGATGATTTGAGCACCCAAGGACACAAAAGAACCGTCCCCCTGTGCTGAGTCCCCTTGTGCTGAGGACACAAAAGAACCGTCCCCTTGTGCTCCTTTTGTGCTCGTTAATTTGCCTAACTATCTTTTAAATCTACATATAACGATCCATCGGTGGCCAATGAAGCCAAAAAGACCTGGGATGTGTCATTAATTCCTTGTTCTTTCAGTTTGTTTTCCAGCCAGCTGTGGTTGAGATTGTTTTTTTGTAGGTTTTCCGGCAGTATTTTCCCATCACTAATGATGATAGAAGGAAGGCCTTCGTATTGGGTCGGAATGTTTAAATCCTTAGGCGCCAAGGGCCTGCTTTGTGATTTTTTAAGCACGCTTATGCTACCATCGATCTCCAATACGGCAAATTCAACATCATTAAGGTCATAAATACCTTCATATCTCAAGGCCGCCAGCACTTCATCAATATTATAGTGCATTTTGGCAATGTTTTTTTCTAGTATTTTACCATTTTTAACGAATATTACTGGTTCACCCTCAAGCAGTCTACGGGCTTGGCGGCTTTTGATTGCAAGCCTATCAGCTAGCAGATCCGCGGCGGTGATGGCTACTGGTGCCAGAAAAATCTCCAGGCCTTGTGCTGGATCGGTAATATAGTTTGAAAACAAACTTCCCATTATGTTCACCGTAAAAAAATCAAAATAGTTTAATTGGGAGATGGATTTGCGCCCGGTGAGGCGAAGGAGCACAAGAGCAAAAACAAAAGATTCCAGAGAACGTCTCAGTATAGACAACATAAAAGCCCCCTTTTTTTTATTAAGCCCATTTTCATCTATTTTAATTCAGATTTTCCCGGAAACGGAAATTTAAAAAGCCCCGCACCCGACAGGGAGGGCAACAATGTTACGATCACAGGTTCGTTAATAACGAAATCGCCATGCTTAAGGCAGTACCGAAGGATGTTTAATGCCGCTATGGAAACAATAAAAAAACAGCAAAAAACATGATTTTAAAGTAGCGAAACATGAAACGTGGAAAAAGGGAGGCTCTCACTATAAACGTTCAAAAGATAATTGACTTTCTGGTAACAGATATATTTAGCGTGACTTTTTCTTCCAAGGGGTTAAAATTTTTATCCCTGAAAGCCGATCGGGGTGCTAAAAATATAGATTTGAATTTCTTAAAAAAAGAGCAAGAACAGAGATCTATGGATTCTATGGTAAAGAAGGTTCTCGAGGAAACCCTAAATTTTATTGAAACCGGTAAACATGACATGTCCTTGGATCTGACAGCGTTTACAAGCTTTCAACAAAGCGTTTTTGATGTGGTCAGTAAAATAGAACCCGGTGAAGTTATCACCTATAAGGGTATCGCTGAAATTCTTGGGAAACCAGGGGCCGCCCAGGCAGTAGGTAGTGCTGTTGCAAAAAACCCCGTATCCTATTTTTTGCCCACGCACCGGGTAATTCCCCAGAAGGGAATTGGCATCTG
>JAAZMP010000172.1 GCA_012798755.1 Bacillota bacterium | reverse complement strand
TGGTTATGCCCGGTGACAACATCACCATGGAAATAGAGCTAATAACTCCTATAGCGATAGAAGAAGGTCTTCGTTTTGCTATCCGGGAAGGTGGGCGCACGGTAGGTGCCGGCGTAGTAGCCTCGATCTCAGAGTAGTTGGGATTGCCAGCATCCGTAATTTATTGGTAGCGATGAAGTAAGAGGTTGCCACTTCAGTGGGTAATTTTTATGGAGCAGCTTGTTAAAAGTAATCAGGCGCGAAGGAGGTAAAATATGTCCAACCAAAAAATTCGCATCCGTCTTAAGGCTTTTGACCATAGCCTTCTGGATCAATCCGCGGGAAAAATCGTCGATGCGGCCAAGCGTACCGGAGCCAACGTTTCTGGGCCTGTTCCACTACCCACGGATAAAAGCACTTATACAGTTATCAGGGCTCCACATAAGTTCAAAGATTCCCGTGAGCAATTTGAGATCCGTACGCACAAAAGGTTGATCGATATTATTGATCCTACACCTAACACGGTTGATGCTTTAATGCGGTTAGACCTACCTGCTGGTGTAGATATCGAAATCAAGCTGTAAGGATCCTGGTAACAAAGGGGTGTGTAGTAACATGGAAAAAGGAATTTTGGCCAAAAAAATTGGTATGACTCGTTTATTTGATGAAGAGGGCCGTGCCGTGCCCGTAACAGTATTAGAGGCGGGGCCCTGTACTGTAGTGACTAAAAAAACCCCCGACAAAGATGGCTATAAGGCTATACAGGTAGGTTTTAAGGTAACCGGGAAAAATCGCCTTAATAAACCGCTCATAGGGCATTTTGACAAGTCGGGTGTCCCTTCCTTGAAGTTTGTCAGGGAACTACGTGTTTCCGACCCGGATAAATATGAAATCGGCCAGGAAATAAAGGCTGACGTTTTCACGGCCGGTGAATATGTAGATGTTACAGGCATATCGAAGGGTAAGGGGTTTGCCGGGACCATAAAAAGACATGGGCATAGCAAGGGAGCTATGACGCATGGTTCACGCTATCACCGGGGCCCGGGTTCTTTAGGCGCAGTTGGCCCATCACGTGTTTTCAAAGGGCATCCTTTACCCGGAAGAATGGGGGGCGAAAGGGTAACCGTCCAGAACTTAAGAGTGGTGAAGGTTGATCCCAATAAAAATTTGCTGCTAATCAAAGGTGCTGTGCCCGGCCCACGTAACGGTTTACTGATCGTCAAAAACTCTATAAAGCTATCTGAGAAAGGGGGCTAAAAAGTTATGCCCAAAACAAAGGTATACAACACTGATGGGGAGCAGGTGGGTGAGATCGAACTTGATGCCGCAATTTTTGCTGCGAAAATTAACAAAAGCCTTCTTTTTGATGTTTCCCAAATGCTTTTGGCCGGCCGGCGCCGCGGTACTGCCAGTACTAAAAACCGTGGTGAAGTGCGGGGTGGGGGAAGAAAACCTTGGCAGCAGAAAGGAACAGGAAGGGCGCGCCATGGCAGCATCCGTTCGCCTATTTGGACGGGTGGTGGTGTTACTTTTGGTCCTAAACCTCGTCGTTATAGTTATAAGCTTCCCAAAAAGGCGCGGCGCAAGGCCCTTTGTTCAGCCCTGTCCTCAAAATTTTCAAGTGGGAAATTTATAGTTTTGGACTCATTAATGCTAACTGAACCCAAAACAAAAAAGATTATAAATTTGCTTAACAACCTAAATATCGAAGGCTCCGTACTACTGGTTACCGCCGATCCTGATATAAATGTCTTTAAATCCGGACGTAACATTCCCGGAGTGACTATGACAATTGCAGAAAAAATTAATGTCTTAGACATATTAGATCATGATACAATCCTTTTGACCAGGGAGGCAGCGGCCAGGATCGAGGAGGTATTCGCCAATGAGAAGTCCGCGTGATATTATTATCAAACCGATTGTAACAGAAAAATCCATTGGCCAAATGGAAGATAAAAAATATAGTTTCGTAGTAAATAAAAAAGCAAACAAGGTTGCTATTAAAAAAGCTGTAGAAGATATTTTCGATGTCAGGGTAAAAAGCGTCAATACGATGTTGGTCAAGGGAAAACCCAGGAGGGTAGGTATGCACAGAGGGTATCGCCCCGACTGGAAAAAAGCTATTGTTACCTTGCATGAAGAAAGCAAACCAATTGAAATTTACGAATAAATAATGGCAGCCTCGTTTTTAAGAAAGGAGGTTGAAAACAAATGGCAATTAAAAAAATGTATCCGACGTCGCCGGGAAGACGTTTCATGACCATTTCCAAATTTGAAGGTATTGCGAAGAAAAAGCCGGAAAAAGCACTGTTAAAACCTCTTAAAAGTAAGGCTGGCCGTAACGCTTCCGGAAGGATAACCACAAGGCATCGCGGCGGAGGACATAAACAAAAATACAGAATTATTGACTTTAAAAGAGAAAAAGACGGTATTCCGGCGAAAGTTGCCGCCATTGAATACGACCCTAACCGTTCGGCTCACATAGCTCTTTTACATTATGCTGACGGAGAAAAGCGCTACATTTTGGCTCCTTTAGGTTTAAAAGTAGGCTCCACGGTAAATTCAGGAATCAATGCCGAAATAAAACCCGGCAACAGTCTTCCACTAAAGAATATACCTTCAGGCAGCTTAATCCATAATGTGGAAATGATCCCGGGTAAAGGTGCACAGCTGGTCCGATCGGCGGGAGGTGTAGCTCAATTAATGGCTAAGGAAGGGAAGTATGCCCATGTTAAACTTCCTTCCGGGGAAGTAAGGCTTTTGCCGGCTGAATGCAAGGCAACTGTCGGCCAAGTCGGAAATGTAGAACATGAAAACATTGCCGTTGGGAAAGCAGGGCGTTCCCGTTGGTTGGGATTTAGACCGGCGGTGCGAGGCTCTGCCATGAACCCGGTGGATCATCCCCATGGTGGCGGTGAAGGCAAAGCTCCGATTGGAAGAGAAAGCCCTCTTACTCCCTGGGGCAAACCTACACTGGGCTACAAAACTCGTTCCAGGAGGAAAAAATCCAATCAATATATTGTAAAAAAACGTAAATAAAAAGATTGTGCTTAAATGTTTTATTTAAGCTGCCGGAAAAACAAAAAAGGGGTGATTAAGTGGGACGTTCATTGAAGAAAGGGCCCTATGTGGATTCTAAGCTGATGGCCAAAATTGAACGAATGAACAACGCCAAGGAAAAACGGGTCGTAAAGACATGGTCCCGGCGCTCCACTATCTTTCCGGAAATGGTAGGCCACACCATCGCTGTTCATGATGGCCGGAAACATGTACCTATTTATATTACAGAAGATATGGTTGGCCATAAGCTTGGGGAATTTGCCGCAACACGTACTTTTCGCGGCCATGGATCCCATACGGAAAGATCGACAACTTTAAAATAACATTTCATAGACGGGGCATTATGCTAAAAGAGCTTCAAGAGGCAAAGGGAGGATAAGAGATGGAAGCAAAAGCGCGGGCCAGGTTTGTAAGGATAGCTCCACGTAAAGCAAGGATAGTCATGGACCTTATCAGGAACAAAAATGTGGGGGAAGCTATTTCCATCCTGAATTTTATCCCCAAACGGGCTTCCGGAATCATTGAAAAAATTTTGCGTTCCGCGGTAGCCAACGCTGAACATAATTATAATATGGACGGAGAAGATCTTTTCGTTTATAAGGCTTTTGTTGACGAAGGGCCAACACTAAAAAGATTTAAGCCACGGGCTTTGGGGAGAGCGACACGCATTCGTAAAAGAACAAGCCATTTAACCGTAGTGCTACGGGAAAGAGGGGGGGCATTATAAGTTGGGTCAAAAAATTAGTCCTGTCGGCTTCCGGGTGGGGATTATCAAAGACTGGGATGCTCGCTGGTATGCTGAAAAGGACTATGTCGAGCTTCTTCATGAAGACTTAAAAGTTCGGGATTATATCAAAAAACAATTGGATGGGGCCGGGGTTTCCCGAATTGAAATTGACCGTGCTGCCAACAACTTGCGCATCAATATTCATACCGCCAAACCGGGTATGGTTATCGGTAGAAGGGGCGCAGGTGTAGATAAATTGCGTCGCAACTTGGAGGAAATGACGGAAAGGAAAGTTCACGTCAATATCATGGAAATAAGGACACCGGAGTTGGATGCCTATCTAGTGGCAGAAAACATTGCGCAGCAGCTTTCCAGGAGGATTGCTTTTCGCAGAGCTATGAAGCAAGCTGTTTTTAGAACAATGCGAGCCGGTGCTAAAGGTGTAAAAATTGTTTGTAAGGGCCGCCTTGCGGGATCTGAAATGGCCCGCACGGAAGGTTATCACGAAGGAACCGTGCCATTGCAAACCTTACGGGCGGACATTGATTATGGTTTTATCGAATCCCATACCACGTATGGCCGTATAGGTGTCAAAGTATGGATCTATAAAGGAGAAATACTTCCCGAAACCAAGAAAAAAGAAGAAAAGGCGGAGGGGGGGAAGGAAAATGTTGATACCAAAAAGAGTTAAATACCGCCGCCACCAAAGGGGCCGCATGAAAGGTATCTCCAAAGGAGGCACAGAGATCGATTTTGGAGAGTATGGGCTGCAGGCCCTGGAACCGAAATGGGTTACCAGCCAGCAGATAGAAGCAGCAAGGATTGCGATGACCAGGTATGTAAAAAGGGGCGGGAGGATCTGGATAAGAATTTTTCCCCATAAACCTGTTACGGCAAAACCTGCGGAAACACGTATGGGTAAGGGTAAAGGCTCTCCTGAATATTGGGTTGCTGTGGTAAAACCCGGACGGATCATTTTTGAACTGGCTGGAGTGCCGGAAAACATTGCCAGAGAAGCCATGCGCCTGGCAGCCCAAAAGCTGCCGATGAAATGTAAATTTATTAAAAGAGAAGAAATAGGTGGTGAAGCTTATGAAGGCTAGCGAAATTCGAGAGCTTTCAGACAAGGAGCTTCGAGACAGGATCCAGGAGCTAAAGGAGGAACTTTTTAATCTGCGTTTTCAAATTGTTACAGGGCACCTGGAAAACAACATGAGGCTAAAAAAGGTACGTAGATCTATTGCTCGGATAAAAACAGTTTTACGCGAAAGGGAACTGGCCGAGGCTGGTGTGGAAAGACGCCAGTAAGATTCTTGGAAAGGGGGCGGCAGGGTGCAAAGAGGCAGTCGTAAGGTCAGGGTTGGAAAAGTAGTAAGTGACAAAATGGATAAAACGATCGTTGTTGCTGTTGAAAGAAGTAAGCGCCATCCTTTGTACGGAAAAATCATCAGAAGAACTAAAAACTATATGGTTCACGATGAAAGCAACGAATGCAAAGCCGGCGATAAAGTTAGGATTATGGAAACGAGGCCATTAAGCAGAAAAAAAAGATGGCGGCTAATCGACATCATAGAAAAAACACAGCTGTAGCTCTGGCGAAAGGAGGGTCCGTGATGATCCAAAATTTATCAGTTCTTAAAGTAGCCGATAATACAGGGGCCCGAAAAATAATGTGCATTCGTGTTCTGGGTTCAAAAAACAAAGCTGCCAATGTTGGGGATGTTATCGTTGCAACTGTCAAGGAAGCTGTTCCCGGGGGTGTTGTAAAAAAAGGAGATGTAATTCACGCTGTGATCGTGCGTACCAAAAAAGGCTACCAGCGCAAGGACGGCACTTTTATTCGCTTTGATGAGAATGCTGCAGTTATCATAAATGAACAAAAAGCGCCCAGGGGTACACGGATTTTTGGTCCAGTGGCCAGAGAATTAAGGGAAAGGGATTTTATGAGAATCATTTCCCTTGCCCCGGAGGTAGTATGAGTTTTAAAGAAACAAGAAGCGTATGAAGCTTTAAAGTGAGGAGGTGTAGGTCCATGCCTGCAACCAAACTACATGTACGCAAAGGCGATAGGGTTAGCATTCTTTCCGGAAAGGATAGGGGAAAAAAAGGGAAAATACTAAGAACATTTCCCAGCAAAAATAAGGTGCTGGTCGAGGGCATTAATATTGTTAAAAAACATGCCCGCCCTACGCAAAAAGTTCCCCAAGGCGGTATCAGGGAAATCGAGGCACCTATAAATTCCAGCAAAGTGATGCTTATTTGTCCTTCGTGCCAGCAGCCCACCCGTATTTTCCGGCGCATTTTGCCTGACGGGAAAAAAGTAAGGGGATGCAAAAAATGCGGTGAACACATTGACAAATGAAGGGTAGGTCCAAGGAGGTGGAATAATGTCCAGCTTGAAAAAGAAATATCTCGAGGAGATCCGGCCCATTTTGGTGAAGCGGTTCTCCTATAAAAATATTATGCAGGTGCCCCGTCTGGAAAAAGTTGTTATCAACATGGGCGTTGGAGAGGGCAAGGAAAACCCCAAACTATTGGATGCTGCTGTGAAAGAACTTTCTCTGATAACCGGGCAAAGGCCTGTTGTTACGAAAGCTAAAAAATCTGTGGCCAGTTTTAAGCTGCGCGAAGGCATGTCTATAGGGTGTAAAGTTACTTTGCGTGGAGAGATGATGTACGACTTTGTAAATAAACTTATTAATGTTGCTCTTCCCCGGGTAAGAGATTTCCGCGGGATCTCTCCAAAATCTTTTGACGGGCGTGGAAACTATTCGCTTGGTTTAAAAGAGCAGATTATTTTTCCTGAAATTGATTACGATCAGATCGAAAAAGTTCAGGGCATGGACGTTACCATTGTGACTACGGCAAAGACCGACGAAGAGGCCAGGGAGTTATTACGTGAACTGGGCATGCCTTTTAAAGCTGCCTAAATTCAGGTAAGTTGCATTAGGTTTTAACATTGCCTAAATTAATTAACTATTAACTAATAAGGAGGTGTGACCTGGTTGAAACGAAAACCAGGATAATTTGTGGCTAAAAAATCCTTAATTGCCAAAGCCAAAAGGGCCCCCAAATTTGAGGTTCGCCGCTATAACCGTTGCAAGATATGCGGCCGGCCCAGGGGCTATCTCCGCAAGTTCGGAATGTGCCGTATATGCTTCCGAAGATTGGCTCATCAGGGGGTTATCCCCGGTGTAAAAAAAGCCAGTTGGTAGCAGCGGCCTAGAAAGGAGGTTGATCTTCAAAATGATGACCGATCCCATTGCCGATTTTTTAACAAGGATAAGAAACATTTCTTCATCGGGACGTAGGCAAGTTGAAGCCCCCTCTTCAGGGATGAAAAAAGCAATTGCCGCTATCTTAAAAAGAGAAGGATATGTAAGGGACTTTGAATATATTCCGGACAGCAAGCAGGGGATCTTAAAAATATATCTTAAACCAAACACCAAAGAAGTGCTGACCGGCCTTAAACGCATCAGCAAACCAGGATTAAGGGTATACGTCGGTAAAGATGATTTGCCCCGGGTTTTGGGTGGGCTGGGTATCGCGATCATTTCTACTTCCCGGGGGCTTATGACCGACCATGAAGCGCGCCGGGCCGGATTGGGCGGAGAAGTGGTCTGTTATGTTTGGTAGGAGGTGTTATCGATGTCGCGCATTGGTAGAAAGCCTATTGCAAAAGCTGAAAACATTGAAGTTAAAATAGAAACTGGCAATACAGTTACAGTTAAAGGGCCAAAAGGACAGCTAACCAAAAAAATTCCCGAATGTCTGGATATACAGGTTGAAAAAGACCGTCTTGTTGTTTTGTGTCCATCTGATAATAGGGAACACCGTTCTCTTTACGGACTGGGCAGGACATTGCTGGCTAATATGATAGACGGGGTTAGCAAGGGGTTTTCTAAAAATCTGGAACTGGTTGGTGTGGGTTACCGTGCCATAAAGCAGGGTAACACTTTGGTACTCAATGTCGGCTATTCTCAACCGGTGCATTTTGAACCACAGGAAGATATAGAAATAGAAGTTCCGGCGCCAACCAAAATTACTATTAAGGGAATTGATAAAGAAGCTGTTGGCGATACTGCGGCCAGGATTCGCAGCATACGGCCTCCGGAGCCCTATAAAGGTAAAGGAATTAAGTATGAAAATGAATATATCAGACGCAAAGCGGGTAAGACAGTCGGGTAAAATAATAAGTCAACTCCCGGGAACGTATCTGAAATGTATAAAGAGGTGAGTGAAATGGCACATACATCAGAAAAACGCATAGCCAGGAAACGTCGCCACCTCCGGGTGCGGAAAAAAGTTTTCGGAAAACCGGAAAGTCCACGCTTAAATGTTTATCGAAGCCTAAAGCATATTTATGCCCAACTGATTGACGATAGCAGCGGGCATACCTTGATATTTGCTTCCACGCTTGATCCTGCTTTGAGGGAACAAGCTGAATCTCTTGATAACAAAGAAGCGGCCCGTATGGTCGGGGAATTGCTGGCCAAAAGGGCCTTGGAAAAAGGAATTGAACGGGTAGTTTTTGACCGTGGAGGATTTCTGTATCATGGAAGAATAAAGGCGCTGGCAGAAGGAGCAAGAAGTCAAGGGCTAAAGTTTTAAAAACGGAGAAGGGAGGGTATGTGTATTGTCCAAACTTGAACCCAAAGGTGAGTTTACAGAAAGAGTGGTTAAAATAAACAGGGTAGCCAAGGTGGTTAAAGGCGGGCGCAGGTTTAGCTTTAGCGCTCTTGTTGTTGTAGGGGACGAAGACGGCTCTGTCGGTGCGGGCCTTGGAAAAGCTGGCGAAGTACCGGAAGCTATTCGCAAAGGAGTGGAAAATGCCAAAAAGAACTTGTTTCATGTTCCCTTGGCGGGCACTTCTATTCCCCATCCCGTGACGGGTATTTTTGGCGCCGGAAAAGTGTTACTGAAACCTGCTTCCGAAGGCACTGGCGTTATCGCCGGCGGCCCGGTAAGAGCTGTCCTGGAATTGGCCGGTGTCAAAGATATATTAACCAAAAGTCTCGGTTCTTCTAATGCTATTAATGTGATCAATGCTACCGTTGAAGGGCTTAAATCTTTGAAAACACCGGAAAAGGTCGCAAAACTTCGTGGCAAGCAAATAGAAGAGCTTGAAGCATAGGGGGTAGCCTGATGAGCAAAATCAAAATTAAATTGGTCAGAAGTCCTCACGGTCGCAAACCGTCACAACGCTTGACCATTAAAGCCCTGGGCTTAAGGCGCTTGAACCATACGGTAGAACACAATGACACACCCCAGATTAGGGGCATGATTGATCGTGTCAGACATTTGGTTTCCGTAGAAGAACTTTAGCAGTAAGTTGAATAACGGGTGAAAAACGTTAATTGTCATACGTTATACAAATATTTAAGGAGGTGTCCTTAAAAATGCGCCTGCATGAATTAAAACCATCCCCTGGTTCACGTACTGCACCCAGAAGAGTGGGAAGGGGTACAGGCTCGGGGCGCGGCAAGACAGCCGGCAGGGGGCAAAAGGGACAAAAAGCTCGTTCCGGTGCAAGCATCCGCCGCGGATTCGAGGGTGGCCAAACACCCTTGTTCCAGCGCCTGCCTAAACGGGGTTTTACAAATAGGTTTCGCAAGGAATGGGCAGAAGTAAACGTAAAAACTTTAAATCGTTTTGCCGCGGGAACAACTGTTACCCCGGAATTGCTGCAGGAAAAAGGCATTATCAAATCTTTAAGAAGCGGTGTTAAAATTTTGGGTGAAGGCGATTTACAAAAGGACCTTACAGTCAAAGCTCACCGATTCAGTGCCCAGGCCAAAGAAAAGATCGAAAATGCCGGCGGTCGGGTTGAGGTGGTATAAATGATCGAAACAGTTCGTAATGCCTGGAAAATAGCAGAACTACGACAAAGAATACTTTTTACGTTGCTAATGTTGGTTGTTTTTCGCATTGGAGCCCATATCCCCGTTCCGGGGATCAACCCCGAAGTTCTGGCTGATTTTTTTCAGGACGATACCCTTTTTGGATTTTATAATGTTATTGCCGGTGGAGCTCTCAAGGATTTTACAATATTTGCTATGGGTATTATGCCCTATATTAACGCTTCCATCATTATGCACCTTTTGACTGTGGTCGTGCCAAAATTTAGGGAGTGGAGCGAAGAAGGGGTGGAAGGGCGTAAAAAGATGGCCCAAACTGTCCGCTACGCTACGGTACTTCTAGCCCTTATACAGGCTACCGGTATGACTTTTGCTTTGATCCAGTCGGCGATTATCGACCGTCGCCCCGTATCTTATCTGGTAATCATTATTTCTTTAACGGCAGGAACTGCTTTCTTAATGTGGTTGGGCGAACTTATTACAGAGAAAGGTATAGGTAACGGGATATCCCTATTAATTTTTGGCGGCATCATTGCCGGTTTTCCCGGCAGGACAGGTGCGACTATTGAACTTATACGTTTGGGCGAAGTCCGCCTTTTAATGTTACTTCCGGTGGGACTGATTATGTTGGCCTTGGTTGTGGGGATTATTGCTATGGAAGTAGGCCGCAGGCGTATTACAGTGCAGTATGCCAAAAGGGTTGTAGGAAGGCGCATGTACGGAGGGCAAAGCACTCATATTCCTCTTAAAGTCAACCAAGCAGGAGTTATTCCAGTGATTTTTGCCTCCGCGATATTGATGTTCCCGGCAACCATAGCGACATTTATCAACCACCCCATTGCCCAGGGCATCGCGGATGCCCTAAGCTGGGGAAAATTGCTAAATACAGTTCTTTATGCTGCCTTTATCATTCTGTTTACCTTTTTTTATACAGCTATTCAGTTTGATCCTATGAAAGTGGCCGGGGATATAAAAAAATACGGAGGCTTTATTCCCGGATTAAGGCCGGGTCGTTCCACAGCAGAATATCTCAGCAAAGTGTCCAGCCGGCTTACCATAGTAGGAGCTTTCTCCTTAGCTTTTATCTGTGTCCTGCCCATTTTCATACAGGACGTTTCCCGTTTAAACCTTATTTTTGGTGGTACAGCACTTATAATCATAGTCGGTGTGGCTTTAGAAACGATGAGACAAATCGAAAGCCATATGTTGATGCGGAATTACCAAGGCTTTATGAAATAGGAAATGAAAAATAAGGAGTAGGTTGGTTTGATTACGATCAAATCGCTTCAGGAAATAGAGCTTATGCGACAGGCGGGCCGTATTGTAGCCAGCACCTTGCGTGAGCTGGCCAAAGCTGTAAAGCCGGGTGTAACTACAATGCAGCTTGATACTCTGGCCCGGCGCCATATCGAAAAATTAAACGCCCGGCCTGCTTTCCTCGGGTACCAGGGTTTTCCGGCAAGTATTTGTGCTTCGGTAAACGAAGAGGTGGTTCACGGTATTCCGGGCCCACGCCGCCTAGAAGCAGGTGACATTATCAGCATAGATGTGGGAGCCTATTTTAAAGGATATTACGGAGATGCGGCAGCTACATTTCCCGTAGAAAAAGTAAGTCCCCTGGCGGAAAGGCTTATGAAAGTAACCAAGGATTCTCTTTTTAAAGGTATCGAAAAGGCCCGTCCGGGAAATCATCTTTACGACATCTCCGCTGCTGTGCAGGCCCATGTAGAATCAAACGGCTTTTCTGTAGTGCGTAAATACGTAGGGCACGGTATCGGCACTGAAATGCATGAAGAGCCCCAGGTGCCAAATTTTGGTCCTCCCGGCAGAGGCCCCTTACTGGAAGCGGGCATGGTGTTAGCAATTGAGCCCATGGTCAACACGGGAACCTGGGATGTCAAAACGCTCGATGATGGTTGGACGGTAATAACAAAGGACGGAAGCCTGTCAGCTCATTTTGAACACACTGTTGCCATATTGCAAGATGGACCGGAAATCTTGACCTCTTTTTAGGGAGGAACAAAAAGTGGAAATGGAACCAGGACAGGTTGTAAAATCGTTGGCAGGAAGAGATAAGGGAAAACTTTACCTCGTTATCGGTTTCGCTGAAAATAAGGTTCTTTTAGCAGACGGGCGTTGCCGAAAGATTAGCAATCCAAAGAAAAAAAATCCAAAACACTTACAACCTTACCGTAATGTTTTTCCCGAAGTAAAAAAGAAAATCCATCAAGGTAACTTAGACGACAATGTGATCAGATACAGTCTCAATATTTTGCATCCCAAGGAAAAAGCAAAACGCTTCGGGCCTCTTGATTTTTTTTCGTCTGATGAACGCCGATGAATGTTAGTAGAAAGGAGGCATGTTTAAGTATGTCGAAAAAAAAAGACGTCATTGAAGTGGAAGGCACGGTAGTAGAACCTTTACCAAATGCTATGTTTAGGGTAGAACTGAAAAACGGAGTTAAAATATTAGCCCATATTTCCGGCAAAATACGCATGAGTTTTATACGCATTCTTCCTGGTGATCGGGTGCTGGTTGAATTATCGCCTTATGATCTTACCAGGGGGCGTATCACTTATCGTTACAAATAAAACAAAATTTGGATTTTGAAGGGAGGTTTTACCTGTGAAGGTGCGCCCATCAGTAAAAGTCATGTGTGAAAAATGCAAAATAATACGCCGTAAAGGAAAGGTGATGGTTATTTGCGAAAATCCCAGGCATAAACAGGTCCAGGGGTAAGGATGTAAATATCGCCTGTTTGTGTATCAACAACAGGCTTTAACAGTGTTGTGTATAGTTGCATACCAAAAAGGGTATTATAATTACGTTTAACCTTTTTATTGAAAAGGAGGTGGCGGAAAATATGGCCAGGATAGCAGGTGTGGACTTGCCCCGGGATAAAAGGGTGGAAATTGCCCTGACGTATATTTTCGGAATAGGGCGCAGCAGAGCCAAAAGAGCCTTGCTGTACACTAATATAAATCCGGATACCAGGATTAGAAATTTGACAGAAGATGAGGTTGGAAGATTAAGGGAATATATTGATAAGAATTATAAAGTTGAAGGTGATTTGAGGCGCGATGTTTCCATGAATATTAAACGCCTTGTAGAAATCGGTTCTTATAGAGGGATCAGGCATCGCAGGGGCTTGCCTGTAAGAGGGCAGACGACGAAAAATAATGCACGTACCAGAAAAGGTCCTAAAAGAACGGTTGGTGTACGCAGAAAATAACAAGGGGGGAGAAAAAACATGGCTAGGCGAAAGTCCGCTTCTAGGCCGCGTCGCCGGGAGCGAAAAAATGTTGAACATGGTGTTGCCCATATAAAATCCAGTTTCAATAATACCGTTATTACGATTACAGACCTCCAGGGGAATAATATAGCCTGGTCCAGCGCCGGGACAGAAGGTTTCAAGGGTTCTCGCAAGTCCACACCTTTTGCAGCACAGATTGCTGCGGATGCCGCAGCTCGTTCCGCTATGGAGCATGGAATGAGACAGGTTGAAGTGTATGTAAAGGGGCCTGGTGCCGGCCGAGAGGCAGCCATTCGTTCTTTGCAGGCTGCGGGCCTGGAAGTGAACCTTATCAAGGATGTTACTCCCATTCCTCATAATGGTTGTCGTCCACCTAAACGGCGCCGGGTCTAAAATGATAAATTTTAACTTTTTAATAGGAGGTGTTTAGTTTCGTATGGCTAGATATACAGACGCTTCTTGCCGGTTATGCCGTCGTGAAGGCACTAAACTTTACCTGAAAGGTGACAGGTGCTACAGTGAAAAATGCGCTTTTAGTCGCAAAGGGTATCCACCTGGTGCGCATGGGCACGGCCGGCAAAAAGTATCAGAATACGGGTTACAGTTACGGGAAAAACAAAAAGCGCGCCGTATTTACGGCGTACTGGAAAGACAATTTAAACGTTATTTTGTTGAGGCAGATAGGCGTAAAGGAATTACCGGCGAGATACTTTTGCAAATACTGGAAAGCAGGTTGGACAATATTGTTTACCGCATGGGTTTTGCTCGTTCGCGTAATGATGCCCGCCAGCTAATCCGCCATGGACATTACACGGTAAATGGCAACAAAATAAATATACCATCGTACCTTACCAAACCAGGAGATATAATAGCTGTTCGCGAAAAAAGCAGAAACAGGCCCTTTTTTAAGGAATTAGCGGAATGGGGAGCAGCCCAGGGGACTGTAGATTGGTTGGAAGTAGATCGAGATAACATGAGCGGTAAAATTTTAAATGTTCCTTCCAGAGAGGAACTCGATATACCCATCTCTGAGCACCTTATTGTAGAACTTTATTCGCGTTAAAAATTTCCCTGGCAGATAAGGTAGGAGGGAGAAATTTAGTGATTGAGATTGAAAAGCCTAAGATTGATTGGGTGAACAAGGAAGATGATAGCTACGGCCGCTTTGTAGTCGAACCGTTGGAAAGAGGCTATGGAATCACTCTGGGAAATTCGCTGCGCCGTATTTTATTGTCATCTTTGCCCGGTGCGGCGGTAACCACAGTGAAAATCGAAGGTGTGCTGCACGAATTTTCAACGATACCCCATGTGCGTGAAGATACTACGGAAATATTATTAAATTTAAAGGCGTTGCGCATGAAAATTCATTCCAATGAACCCCAGGTGCTGATTGTTGATGCACAAGGGCAAGGGGAAATCAAAGCAGGTGACATTGAAGCCCCTGCAGAAGTGGAAATCCTTAATCCTGATCTGGTTATAGCCACCTTGGAAGAAGAAGGCAAGCTTTATATGGAAATTACTGCACAGCTGGGACGGGGTTATGCAACGGCGGAGCGCAACAAGTTTCCCGATCAACCAATTGGTGTAATACCTGTAGATTCCGTCTTTACGCCGATAAGAAAGGTTAATTATAATGTGGAAGATACCAGAGTGGGGCAAATTACAGATTATGATAAACTTACTTTGGATATTTGGACTGACGGAAGCATAAATGCTGACGAAGCAATCAGCCTTGGAGCAAAAATACTCAGCAAGCATTTAAGCCTTTTTATTAACTTGTCTGAGGTAGTAGACGAGGTAGAAATTACTACCGAAGAAGATGAAAATGACAAAGAAAAAATTCTGGAAATGGTTGTTGAGGAGCTGGATCTCTCTGTTCGTTCATACAACTGTCTTAAAAGGGCGGGAATCAATACTGTAGAAGAATTAATACGCAGATCAGAAGAAGAAATGATGAAGGTACGAAATCTAGGCAAAAAATCTCTGGAAGAAGTTCAAAACAAACTTTCAGAATTGGGTTTGAGCCTACGCAAAGATACAGAATGAGACTAAGGTAGCTTTTTTTGGCAAAGGAGGTGTAAGGCCGGTTTCCGTTTGATTTTTTTTAATAAGAAACCGGTGTTATAAAATGAGCCATCGGAAATTTAGCCGGAAATCAGGCCCCAGGAGGGCTCTTCTGCGTAATATGGTCACATCCTTTTTTATTGCAGAACGCATCGAAACTACAGAAGCCAGAGCTAAAGAAGTCAACCGTCTCGCCGAAAAAATGATCACTTTGGCGAAAAAGGGAGACCTCCATGCTCGTAGGCAGGCACTTGCCTACATGGTAGATGAAAACGCTGTCACCAAGTTATTTGAGAAAATCGGCCCACGTTTTGAAGCAAGGGTTGGTGGATATACAAGAATTATCAAAAAAGGTTTTCGCCGCGGGGATGGCGCACCGATTGTTATTCTGGAACTGGTCTGAGTTTGAATGCCGACAGTAACCACAGCCGAAAATTTATGCTTGCTAACAAGTGCTTCAGGGCGGTTTTGGCAGGGGTGGGGAGCAATTGAATGCTATTTTTGAACTCAAAAACGTTACCTTTGATTATTCGTTCGATGATACCGGGCCCATTAGGGCCTTAAACAACATTTCTTTAACAATTAATGAAGGAGAATACGTTGCCTTAATCGGGCCCAATGGTTCCGGTAAATCTACGCTGGCTCGCCACCTAAACGCTATTTTACTGCCGACCGCCGGAGAAATTTTGGTGGATGGTTTTACTACAATGCGGGAGGAAAACCGGTGGGAAATTCGCCGTCGTGTCGGCATGGTTTTTCAAAATCCCGATAATCAAATCGTTGCTACCACAGTGGAAGAAGATGTGGCTTTTGGCCTGGAAAACTTGGGAGTTGATTCATCTCTGATGGCAAAAAGAGTTACTGAAGCCCTGGAAGCAGTTGGCCTGCAATCTTTGAAAAACCATGCTCCCCACCTCCTTTCCGGTGGGCAGAAACAAAGGTTGGCCATTGCGGGTGTTATTGCTATGAGGCCCCGTTGTCTTGTTCTTGATGAACCTACAGCTATGCTTGATCCCCGCGGACGTCGTGAAGTACTGGAAACAGTTAAAAAGATGAAACAACAAGAAGGTATTACGATAGTGCATATCACACATTTTATGGAAGAGGCTGTGGAAGCGGATAGGGTTATTGTGATGGACAAAGGTAAAATTATACATGAAGGTACACCGGCAGAAATTTTTACCGGGGGAGTCGATCTTTATTCCCTGGATTTGGAAATACCCGTTATACCCAAGCTCATCCAAATCCTTCGTTCCCAGGGACTCGTTGTACCGCCCGGTGTTTTGAAAGTTGATGAGTTGGTGGATTATCTATGTTAATTGAAACCAGGGATTTAAGGCACACCTATATGCCCGGTACGCCTTTTCAGGTTGAAGCTCTAAAAGGAATCAGCGTTAAAATAGAGCAAGGGGAATTTGTAGGTATTATCGGTGAAACCGGTTCGGGCAAATCTACTTTTGTACAGCATTTAAACGGTCTTCTAAGACCTAGTTCCGGAAAAATACTATTGGATGGCCGCAATCCATGGGCCGGGGAAATTAAACTTAAAAAAATCCGTTCCAGCATTGCCCTTCTTTTTCAGTACCCTGAACATCAACTATTTGAAGAAACTGTCTTTAAGGATGTAGCCTTTGGACCACGTAGTTTGGGTTTAGAAGGTGATGAACTTGAGGAAAGAGTACGGTTTGGATTAGAATTGACGGGATTGGACTATAAATTTTACAAAGATCGCTCACCATTTAATTTAAGTGGCGGTGAAAAGAGAAGGGTGGCGATGGCCGGGATTTTGGCCATGAAGCCGGAAGCTGTTATCCTGGACGAGCCTACTGCAGGAATGGACCCTTCAGGTAGGCGGCGCCTGATGGATCAAATCGAACGGTTCCACAAAGAAGAAAATCTTACTGTTATTTTAGTAACGCACAATATGGAAGAAGTTTCACGCCTGGCGAAAAAACTTTATGTTTTTTCAGGCGGGCAGCTGGTTTTACAGGGCACACCTGCAGAAATATTTAAAAATACTGCGTTAATAAGGAAAATCGGCCTTGATCTTCCGCCTATTACTGATCTTTTGCATAAACTGAAAAAAACCGGTCGGAATATACGTACTGATCTTTTTACTCTGGAGGAGGCCAGCAGGGAAATACTGCACCATTACAGAGGGGGCTGAAGAGGCCATGCGAAGTGTAACTTTGGGGCATTATCTGCCTGGCAATTCATTTCTTCATAAACTAGATCCCAGAATTAAATTATCAAGCTTGCTTTTGCTTATCATAGCCCTTTTCCTAATTAAAACCTTTTGGGGTTTTATTCTTTTTGCTTTGTTTATTCTGGCCGTTTTTATTAGTTCGCAACTACCCTGGCGTTATTTTTTGCGGGGTTTGAAACCAATTTTATATATTATCGTATTTACACTTTTCCTCCACTTCCTTTTTACAAAGGGAGGCAAAGTCTACTTGCGCTTGGGTGCTATAACGGTGGAGGAAGCCGGGGTATACCTGGGTGCTTTCATGACCTTAAGACTTGCGTTGTTGGTTATTACAACAATATTGATTACTTTAACTACATCTCCAATGTCTTTTGCCGATGGGATAGAATTTTTACTGCGTCCTTTTCGTCGTTTAGGGATCCCCGGCCATGAAATTGCGATGATGATGACCATAGCTCTAAGGTTTGTACCTACGCTTATGGAAGAAAGCGATAAAATCCGCAAAGCTCAGATGGCGCGTGGAGCAGATTTTGAAACAGGGAATGTTTTTCGCCGTGCGCGCAACCTTGTTCCCTTGCTTGTTCCCCTGTTTGTAAGTGCCTTTCGCCGTGCCGACGAACTAGCCATAGCCATGGAGGCGCGTTGCTATCGGGGAGGCGAAAACCGTACTAAACTGCGGAAACTGCAGACCGCCCCCCGGGATTACTATGCTATCGCTACGGCTTGCGGGCTGGTTTTAGGTATCGTCTTTAGCGGATTGTGACATAAAAGCACTCAAAAGCACTCAAAAATCTATAGTTTGATGTCACTGTAGTAGAATCATCTTCTGCTTTCCGTTTTACCATGAGCCTGTGACCTTGTTTTACACGATCCGGTTTTTCAATGGTTGGCATACAAAAAAGGTGAGGTGATCAGGCTGGCCAACTATAAGCTTGTGATTTCCTATGATGGCACAGCTTATCATGGGTTTCAGTTCCAAGACAATGCTTTAACTATACAAGAACTTTTAGAGAAATGTCTCAAAAAGGTTTATAAAAAGAGGATAAAAGTCGACCCTGCCGGTAGAACTGATTCAGGGGTTCATGCCCGGGGCCAGACGGTAAATTATTTTGCCCCCGAAATTATGCCACCGGAACGAATTCCCCTTGCCCTAAATAGAATTTTGCCGCGGGACATTGTTGTTTTGGGTGCTGATCTTGTACCGGATGGGTTTAATGCCAGACGGGATGCGCTGGCAAAAATCTATTCTTACACTATCGATAACGGTTTTTTCCCCGATGTTTTCTTGGTAAACTATGCCTGGCATCTATACGGGCCCCTTGATCTAGAAGCAATGAGGCAGGGTGCCTCTTTACTTTTAGGAAAGCACGACTTTAAAGCTTTTCAGGCCTCCGGCGGAACTGTTTTAAGCACGGAACGCACACTTTTTTCTTTTGATATAAAAAAAAATAAAAATATTGTTAAATTGATCTTCCAAGGAGACGGCTTTCTTTATAAAATGGCACGCAATATAGTAGGGACGCTTGCGGATGTAGGTTTGCACAGAAAAAAACCACAAGAAATACGAAAGATACTTGATAGCTTAGACCGTGGTACGGCTGGGAAAACGGCTCCAGCAAGGGGCCTCTGTCTGGAAAAGGTTCTTTATTAGAAGGCTGGGAAGGTCGAAGTTTGGCTTGACTATGGGGAATCATTATATTACAATAAGCCTTGTGATATTAAAGTAGTCCTTAGGGCGTTTATTTCAAGTTTTCATGAAAACCATCAGGTCTAATTTATACAATGTCTCTGCTGGATCCTAGAAAAGAAAGGAGGTGTGCAGATCTGCCCGCTAAATTTCGGGTTACCAACCGGTGGAAGAAGGGCAGATGATAACGATGCGCACAACTTATATGGCCAAAAAAAATGAAATTAAGCGCGACTGGTATGTTATAGATGCCTCCGGATTTCCCCTGGGAAGGCTGGCCAGCGAGGTGGCCAGGATTTTGATGGGGAAACACAAACCAATTTTTACTCCGCATATGGATACCGGGGACTTTGTAATAGTTGTTAATGCTAAGGATGTTGTTTTAACCGGTAACAAATTGCTGCAAAAATATTACTACAGGCATTCAGGTTATCCGGGAGGGTTAAAGAAAATACGCTATGACAAACTTCTTGGTTCAAAACCGGAAATGGCTTTTAAGCTGGCCGTTAGAAGGATGCTTCCTGCCAACAGGTTGGGAAGGGCTATGCTTAAAAAACTCAAAGTATATGCCGGCCCCCAACATCCCCATGAAGCACAAAACCCGGTTGTTTGGACGGTAAGACCCAAAAGAGTGGCCGAATAACCGAAAATTAAAATCGTTTATTTTGGAAACATACTACAAATCCTAAATGTTATATAAGGAAAGGGGTGTAAAAATTGGCCCAAATTCAATACCGAGGCACGGGACGTCGCAAAAAAAGCGTTGCCCGGGTGCGCTTAATTCCCGGAGAAGGAAAAATCGTTATAAATGATAAAGAGCTTAATGACTATTTTAGTATGGATACATTGAAGACGGATATTTGCCGTCCCCTGGTACTAACGGGGACTTTGCAAAAATATGATGTGTTTGCCAGGGTCGAGGGCGGTGGGTTTACCGGCCAAGCCGGTGCAATCAGACATGGGATCGCCAGGGCCCTGCTTGAAGCTGATAGCGGATACCGCCCTTTATTGAAAAAAGAGGGATTTCTCACAAGAGATCCCCGCATGAAAGAGCGGAAAAAATATGGTTTAAAGAAAGCCCGTCGTGCACCACAATTTTCTAAACGCTAATGTTTCGTCTTTTTATGTCCGAGTTTGTTAAACTTACAAAGTTTCTTGAGTAAACCGTCATTGATTAACCTTTGACGGTTTTTTTGTGTGTAAAAATTCTTACAAAAGCTGCATTTGGACTCAAATAGTGATATAATATTTATATAAAAAATGGCCACGAAAAAGAGGTGATATGGTAGAACATGTTAGAATATAAGTCAACAATTAAGGCAAGATCGTATCTTTATTTGGAATTAAAAAAGGCTGCAAACCTTT
>JAAZMP010000171.1 GCA_012798755.1 Bacillota bacterium | reverse complement strand
TATTATTTTAATAGGTTCTTTAAATCAGGTGGAGCAACAGCTCCACCTGATTCAGCAATGACAGGGTCGGACCTGACAGTATTATGGAAAGAATCGATTTTTGAACAATTTCTGTGAGTTTTGGGTATAATAATTCTTGAACCGGGGTAAATATATAAGTTATAATAAAACAATTAAAATGCATGGTTCAGTTACCATAAAAAAGGAAGGGAGGTGTACGTAAATGTTCAAGATAATTATGCGTGTTTTTTTGACTGTAAGCGGTTTTGTGGGAGGTTTTGAACTTTTTAAAGCTGCTTATCCTTCTCTAACGGTTGCCTCACGTATGTCTTTACCATTTTCAGCAGGAATCTGGTTCCCCATTATGGGGGGTACAATTTGCGGACTTATATTTTATTTTATTACACCATCAGTAGTTGATCAGTTGGGAAAACTTGCCTCCTGGACCGATAATAAAATGAAATCTATACCGACCCAGGACTTTGTATTGGGTGTGGCCGGCTTGATTGTGGCCCTTTTTATAGGTGTATTGTTGAGCTTCCCGCTTACACGTATTCCTTGGGTGGGCCCCTACCTTTCTCTGGCCGTCACTCTTGTCCTTGCTTATTTGGGAATCACATTTATACTTAACCGCAAAGATGAATTTCTTTTTGTTTCTTCAAACTTGCTTAAACGTTCTGCTCCATCGGACAAGAAACGTGTTTTAAAAGTCCTTGACACCAGTGTAATAATTGACGGACGCATTATGGACATCAGCAATACCGGCTTCTTGGAGGGAGAGCTGATTGTCCCCGGTTTTGTTTTGGAAGAACTAAGGCATATTGCCGACTCTTCCGATTTGTTGAAAAGAAACCGCGGTCGCCGGGGACTGGATATATTGAACAAAATGCAAAAAGAAATGGATGTTACCATAAGAATTATTAATAAGGATTATGATGACATCAATGAAGTAGACAGTAAGTTAATAAAGCTGGCCCAAGATCTTTCCGGAGTGATTGTAACCAACGATTTTAACCTTAATAAAGTCTGCGAATTGCAGGGTGTATCCGTATTGAATATAAATGAATTAGCCAATGCCGTTAAGCCTGTAGTCCTTCCCGGGGAAGAAATGAGTGCACAAATTATCAAAGACGGTAAGGAATCCGGGCAGGGGGTAGCCTACCTTGATGATGGGACGATGATCGTCGTAGAAGGCGGCAAACGTTTTATCGGGGAAACAATAGATGTTCTCGTTACCAGTGTGCTTCAGACGGCTGCGGGACGCATGATTTTTGCCAAACCCAAAACCGGTTCTCCGGAAAGGATTTCCCTTAAACAATAACCTTCATCTGTTTAAAAACAACCGGGCTGCCCGGAGAAAAAAAGATGGAGGTTTGATATGAAAAAAGAAATACACAATGCCATATTATTGATAGCTGCAGCCGGCCGGGGGAGACGCATGGGCGGTGAAATGAACAAAGTCTACCTCCCTTTGGCCGGCAGGCCTGTTTTGGCTCATACTTTACAAGTATTTTTGGAAATGAATTTTTTTAGACAGGTTGTTGTAGTTGTTGCACCCCGGGAAAAGGATCTTTTCCGTAAACAGGTCTTGGTTCCTTTTTTCCCCGATGAGAAGCGAATTGTTTTGTTGGAAGGTGGTAGCAAGCGGCAGCATTCTGTCCTTAACGGTTTAGAATATCTGCATAGGAATAACCCTTCCGGTGATTTTTTGATCTGCATCCATGATGGTGCCCGGCCCCTTGTGAGCAGGGCGCTTGTCCAAAATGTTCTGCAAGAGGCCCTTTTGACCGGCGCTGCTGTTGCCGGGGTGCCCCTAAAGGATACAGTCAAAGAGGTAGATGGCAATTCAATAGTCCTCCATACGCCCCCCAGGGAAAACCTGCGGGCCATCCAAACCCCACAGTGTTTCCAGTTTTCTCTCCTTTGGCAGGCTTACTGCAAGGCTGGAAAGGACAAGTTTTTAGGAAGTGATGACTCCTCATTGGTAGAAAGGACAGGAATAAAGGTAAGGGTCGTTACTGGGGAGTATGAAAACCTTAAAATAACCACTCCCGACGATCTTAGAACAGCGGAAACATTTCTTTCACCCGGAAAATCCCCAGAGGCGGTTTCACGTGCCGGTTTCGGTTACGATGTTCATTCCTTGCGGGAAGGTTTGCCTTTGGTGTTAGGTGGCGTAAAGATTCCTTTTACCAAGGGATTGGAGGGGTACTCCGATGCCGATGTGCTTTTGCATGCGATCATGGATGCCCTTCTGGGGGCGGCGGCACTGGGTGACATTGGCCATCATTTTCCTCCCGGTGATCCCAGATTTAAGGGTATTTCCAGCCTCTTGCTTTTGCAAGAAGTTTCGCATTTATTAAAAGAAGCCGGTTATGCCATAAGCAACATAGACAGTGTTATTGCCGCGCAAAGCCCCGGCCTTTCACCTTTTATAGCGGAGATGCGTCAAAATATAGCTTCTGCTTTAAATGTTGAAGAAGGTCTGGTTTCCGTTAAGGCCACAACAACAGAGAAACTAGGTTTTGTAGGGCAGGAAAAAGGGATAGCCGCCTATGCCGTTGCCATGCTCATGACGCTTTATTGACAGGCGGTAAATCTAGGGCTATAATTGTCGTGAATGCCAGGTGTTTAACAGGTTGAAAAATGGCACTGCCCAAGTGCTGAACCACCTGCAAATACAGCTTACCTG